>JABJOR010000143.1 GCA_018664265.1 Rhodospirillales bacterium | reverse complement strand
GTGCCGGAACCGGCATTGCCGATGTTCATACGCATACCCTTGGCATCGGAAATATTCATGATGCCGGAACGATCGCTGGCGATCACGGTTACAGGTTCAGGATGAACGGAAAAGACAGCGCGAAGTTTATCAAATTTTCCTTGTTCGGAAAATTTTGATGTGCCGTTGTAGGCATGGTACTGCCAATCAGACTGGGCCACACCAAATTCCAACTCGCCTGCGCGAATGGTGTTGATGTTGTAGATGGAACCACCTGTGGATTCTGCAGAGCAGCGAATACCAGTTTCTTTACGAGACTTGTTAACCAAACGGCAAATAGCACCACCCGTTGGATAGTACACACCGGTGACACCACCAGTGCCGATGGAAATGAATTGCTGTTCAGCAGCAGAAGCGCTCACTGACATAAATGAGGCACCCATAATTATGGCGGCAGTAAAACCAGCCAGTTTCTTAAATGAAGGCATATACATTATTTTCTCCCATGTTTTTATATGTTTTATTACATAATTTCTTTTAGGGGTATTAACTAAATCGGTGTTTCCACCGCACTTTATTCGTGTACCCAAAGTATACACTAAGGAAAAAAGCCGTCTTTGTCATTAGTATTCATCCTGTGCTCGACGTCAGCATATTTTGGCGGTAGTTTCTGGCTGACAATTTAAAACCTTCAGGAGACATTCATGACGACAGATTTACATGGAAAAATTGCCCTTGTGACCGGGTCCACAAGTGGCATTGGTCTAGGGATTGCCCGAATATTGGCCTCGGTCGGAGTGGATATAGCGCTTAATGGTTTCGGGGATGCGGAGGCAATTGATGCATTGTGTGAGGACATCTCTGCGACCAATGGTGTTCGCGTAATTCATGATGGGGCCGATATGTCCAAACCGGACGAAATCGAATCCATGATGAAACGCGTAGCGGGGGATTTTGGAACTGTTGATATCCTGGTCAACAATGCAGGTATTCAGCATGTGGCCCCTATTGAGTCCTTCCCACCGGAAAAGTGGGACGCCATTATCGCCATTAATCTGAGTTCGTCTTTTCATACTACGCGGTTTGCGCTTGAAGATATGCGTAAGAAAGGTTGGGGGCGAATTATTAACATGGCCTCGGCCCATGCTCTGGTTGCTTCTCCTCATAAATCGGCCTACGCCGCTGCTAAGCATGGTCTTGCCGGATTGACAAAGACCACTGCTCTGGAAACAGCCCAAGATGGGATCACCGCGAATGCCATTTGTCCGGGATATGTACTGACGCCGCTGGTGGAGAACCAAATACCCGATATTGCTAAGATTCGAGGTATCACGGAAGAACAAGTTATCAGTGATGTCATGTTGCTCAATCAACCAACGAAACGCTTTGTAAAGATTGAAGAAATTGCCGACCTTGCTTTATTTTTATGCTCTGACGGAGCTGCCTCAATGAACGGTATGTGTATCTCTGTTGATGGGGGCTGGACAGCTCAATAATAGAGGCTTGAGAACATCATAATCTCATGTCATTTTGGAGGGACTTGAAGTTTTCATGGACTATCTTAATTAAAAACAATAAAAAGAATACGATTGTATTTTTCGCGCTAGAATTGGATTAACAATGCCATCAGACAGTAAATTATCAAATTCAGATGTTGAACAACTGCTGAAAGACCCATCACCTGAATCGAGAGAAAAGGCGGCAACAAAAATTGCTCAGCAGTTTTCTAATGTAAATCTATCCGACAGTGAGCGGAAGATTGCAGAAGATATTTTCCGATTAATGGCGCAGGATGCTGAAATTCGTGTTCGCAAGGCACTGTCAATCAATCTTCAGGCATCCAGCGATATTCCCCACGATGTTGCTCTGATGTTTTCCAAGGATGTTGACGAAGTTGCTATTCCTATTCTGGAACACACCGATATCCTTACAGATGAAGAGCTGATTTCAATTATCCAATCTTCAGGTTCTGCAAAGCAAGTCGCTATTGCTACGAGAGATGACGTTTCCGAAGAAATGTCAGATGCTTTGGTTGAGACAAAAAACATTGATGTGGTTGCAAGTCTGACAGCAAATGAAAATGCAGAGATTTCAGAGAAAAGCCTGGAAAAAGCCGTTGAATACGTCGGTGATTCTGAAAGGGTTCAGCAAGCCCTTATAAATCGGGATGCACTGCCAATAACTGTTATTGAAAAGCTGGTCTCAAATATATCTGAAACTCTTGGTCAGGAACTGCTTAAGAAGCATGACTTGCCGGATCACATTGCTAAAGAACTTGTCACGCAAAGCCGTGAAAGAGCAACAGTTTTACTTGCCATCGGTGCAAATCTTGAAGAGGTGAAATCCCTTGTTGATCAGCTGTTTGAAAATGGCAGATTAACACCGTCTATCATATTGCGCGCAATATGCTCTGGCGACATGACATTTTTTGAAGTTGCAATGGCCAAGCGTGCAAAATTACCCCTGAAAAATGTCATTAACCTGATTTATGACAAAGGCCAAAACGGGCTGCGTCGATTGCTCGAACATTCCAATTTCCCAGAGCATAATTTTGTAACCATTAAAGCAGCCATTCACGCTATGGAAGATTTGGCTGATTCAGAAGAACGCGGCCCGGAACAATTTTCCCGTCGTGTCATGGAGCTTGTTCTGACCAGTTACGGCGACCTTGGCGTAGAATTCAATGATGATGATCTGGAATACTTGATAAAGAAATTGGATGAAATTTCGTTTGTGCCTGATTCCTGAGAACTGAAATCTTTAATACGTTTTTGAAATAATAAGTAAAAATACAATCAATAAATAGGTTACACAATGACACCAGAAGATTTCAAATATATCAGTACTCTCATCAAGGGCCAGTCAGGTCTGACCCTTACAGAGGATAAGGCATACCTGCTGGAGAGCAGGCTTTTACCTGTTGCACGTAAACAAGGCATGGAGTCTCTTGAGCAACTTATCGCCAAGCTGAAGGCTAGTAATGATCGTGCGCTGATAACGGATGTTACAGAAGCAATGACAACCAATGAGTCATTCTTCTTTCGTGATCAGAAACCCTTTGATTTGTTCCGCGATATATTACTACCGGAGATGATGGAGAAAAGAGCCGCTCAGAAGTCGGTGAAAATTTGGTGCGCAGCGGCTTCCAGTGGACAGGAGCCCTACACTATTTCTATCCTGCTGAAAGAAGCGGCAGCCAAGTTGGCTGGTTGGAACTGTAGTATCCTCGGAACCGATATCTCTCATCAAATTCTTGCAAAAGCTAAAGCCGGTGTTTATTCACAGTTTGAAGTCCAACGTGGTATGCCCATTACTATGTTGGTTAAATATTTCGATAAAATGGATGACCAATGGCAGATCAAGCAGGAAGTCAAGAATGCTGTTACCTACAAGTATTTCAATTTGCTGGATAGCCTGAAACCTCTAGGACGATTTGATATCGTATTTTGTCGTAATGTTCTGATCTATTTTGATCCAGATACAAAGGCCAAGGTTCTTTCAGAAATAGCTGATATTTTGGCCCCTGATGGCATGGTGATCCTTGGTGGCGCTGAAACTGTACTTGGCATTTCTGATAGATTTGCGCCTGTTCCCGGGCAACGTGGAGTTTATAAACGTACCTGAGCATAGCATGAGCGGGCGCTGATAATTTTAATCATTGCCAATATATAGCGACTGGACGACGTATCGATAAAGATATACTCCTTTGAGGTAACGTGTTGAAAAGCAATGCCATATAGGAAACAGTCCAATCGCTGAG
>JABJOR010000142.1 GCA_018664265.1 Rhodospirillales bacterium | reverse complement strand
GACCAGTCCACCCCAGTCCAACTTTGCCGATTTGCTATCGACGCTCCACCCATAGGCTTGTGCATCCTCGATTTCTTCATGGAAGTGCGCACCGTATACCAGCAGTTTTTTGGGAACGCAGCCGCGCATGACACAAGTGCCGCCAAGGCGCATATCCTCGCAGATACCAACACGCGCACCAAAGCTCGCGGCCATACGCGATGCCCGCACACCGCCGGACCCGGCGCCAATAACAAAAAGGTCATAATCATACTGGGACACTGCAATCGCTCCTGAAGAAATTATATTGTCTTCAGAAAGTGGTTCAGTGTTGGGCCTGTGTCAATAAAGCAGACCCTTAAATATCGCCCATACACAGATATTTGATCTCGCAGAATTCATCGATGCCGTATTTAGAGCCCTCTCGGCCCGTGCCGGATTCCTTGACGCCGCCAAACGGGGCGACTTCTGTCGAGATAATACCTGTATTAATACCAACGATGCCGGACTCCAAAGCTTCTGCAACGCGCCAAATTCGCCCAATATCACGGCTATAGAAATAACAGGCCAGCCCGAATTCAGTATCATTGGCCATGGTAATGGCTTCTTCATCGGTCTTGAAGCGAAAGAGCGGTGCCAGTGGCCCAAATGTTTCTTCTTTGGCAACCGCCATATCCTGGGTTACGCCTGCAAGAATTGTTGGCTCAAAGAATGATCCGCCAAGCGCATGACGTTTCCCGCCGCTGACCACACTGGCACCTTTGGAAAGTGCGTCTGCTATATGCTCTTCGATTTTATCAACCGCCGCCATATTAATAAGCGGACCTTGTTGGGTTTCGCCTTTCAAGCCATCCCCGATGGTCATGTCTTCAACAGCTTTGGCGAGTTTTTTGCTGAACGCATCATAGACTGAATCATGAACATAAAAACGGTTGGCGCAAACACAGGTCTGTCCGGTGTTGCGATATTTTGAAGCCATAGCACCCAGAACGGCAGAATCCAGATCCGCATCTTCGAATACAATAAACGGAGCATTTCCGCCAAGTTCCATAGAGGTTTTCTTGACCGTGGCCGCGCATTGCTCCATCAAAATTTTGCCGATTTCGGTAGATCCGGTAAAAGTCAGCTTACGCACAATCGGATTTGCAGTCATTTCACCGCCGATAGCACTGGCCTTGCCACAGACAACATTAAAGACACCAGCCGGAATACCAGCCCGATCTGCCAATTCTGCAAGGGCCAAAGCTGAATAGGGCGTTTCACTGGCTGGTTTGATAACAATGGGGCACCCTGCAGCCAGAGCAGGCCCTGCCTTGCGTGTAATCATGGCCGCAGGAAAGTTCCATGGGGTAATGGCAGCAACAACGCCGATGGGCTCTTTCGTTACGACGATTCGCTTATCAGTGCCATGTTGGGGGATAGTATCGCCATAAATTCGTTTGGCTTCCTCGGCAAACCATTCGATGAATGAAGCCGCATAGCCGATTTCACCTTTGGATTCGGCAAGCGGCTTGCCTTGCTCTGCCGTCATGATGATAGCCAGATCATCGACATTTTCGATCATCAGATCGAACCATTTACGTAAAATTACGGCGCGTTCCTTGGCCAATAAGGAGCGCCAACCCTTCCAGGCTGCATCGGCAGCTTCAATGGCGCGCCGGGTTTCACTGGTTTCCATTTTGGGTACGGTGCCAATCGTATCCCCTGTAGCCGGGTTTGTGACAGAGAGGGTTTCACCAGAATTTGCATCCAGCCACTTACCGTTAATATAACATTGTTGGCGAAATAAGCTTTTGTCTTTGATATTCATAACAGTCGGCCTCTTATGTAAAAAACAGGGAATGTTGTAGTGATTTTATGGCTTACGTCATAAAATCATAGTAGTGTTGAATCAATGCCGCAAAAGGGGTATTGGAATGTGCGGTTGGCGTATTAATTTCTTTCGATATTTTTATAGGGCGCATGGCCCCTTGAAATTGTATTTGGCTTAATGAAAAAATCGGGTGGGGCACTTAAGATAGTATTGGGCGTTTTGCTGGTTGTGACGTTGCTCGCAGGTGGGGTGTATGCTTTTGTCCAACAGAAAGCCTATAACAAACCGGGAAATCCAGCGAATACAGAATCCGTAGCACAGGGCAAACCGCTCTATGCTAGGTTTTGTGCGTCCTGCCATGGCAAGAATCTTGAAGGCCAGCCAGATTGGGATATACAAAAAGAGGATGGGTCGTTTCCTGCTCCACCTCACGATACGAGTGGGCATACATGGCATCATAATGATGCATTTTTGTTTGAGTACACCAAATCCGGAGGACGGGCGGTGAATCCCCCAGGATTCGTAAGTGAAATGCCGCAATTTAGTGAAATCATGACGGATTCTGAGGTTTGGGCTGTTCTTGCCTATATAAAGAGCACATGGCCGGAACACATTCGTGTAAAACAAGCAAACCGCTGATTTTGTTTGTTTATCTGTTTGAAAAACGGATGCTCCTATTTCCAGGGTGATGCAGGGAATGGCTGAATCCCAAGGCATATAGGCGAACTGTTGTATTTTTATTACACTCAGAATCCCTTACTTGGAACATAGCCGGTGAAGTTATTCTGTTTAAGTGTTGTTTTATATGAGAAAAACAAAGTGTGACAAAATAATCACACACGCTTCCTAATTGTTGATTTTATGCATCATTCACTTGACCATAGTAACGTTTATATGGCCTTATTATGCCACCGAAGGGCACACATGTGCTCGTGGTACCCCGGTTTGCTGGGGACTTTTGAGAGGCTTCCCGGCTTATCATATGATTAATCGGGGCAAACAAAACTTTTATTGAGAGGGTAACCTATGAAAAAGATTCTTTTGAGCACAACAGCACTTGTTGCTGCTACTGCAGTTTCAGCTGGCGTCGCTAAAGCTGAAATGAGCATGAATGGCTGGATGTACCAGGGTTTTGGTGCAGCTATCAGCGCTGACAAGGGCGCAGCTGACGATGGTGGACTGCATTCATATCAGAATGCACAGCTGAACTTCGTAGCCAGCACCGAAATGGACAGCGGCATGACAATGTCTATGATCTATGATTTCGACGCTGACAATGACAAAGGCTCCATGGACGAAGCACGTTTTTCACTTTCCGATGACTGGGGTACTCTTCAGCTCGGTG
>JABJOR010000141.1 GCA_018664265.1 Rhodospirillales bacterium | reverse complement strand
TTTTCGCACGGCTCGGGATTTATATCCTGAAGCCTGGCAACACCTCGCCAATCTGGCTCCCGAAGATGCCTGGGATGATCTATACGCATTTTACCGCGACGCCATCCTGTCTAATGACAAAGCACGCGCATTGAACGCAGCAAAACACTGGTATGCGTTCAGCGATATCCTGAGCAATGCCATCAATATTAACCCTGAGTTAACCGAACCTGACGAGCCCGATGAATTTGTGCTGACAGGGGCCAGAATTTCCATGCATTACTGGGATAATGCCCTGTTCATGCCAATGGATGCGCTCCTGAAAAACGCCCACACGTTGAAAGATATCCCAGGGGCAATCGTGCATGGAGAAGGCGATTTCAATTGCACAATTGACGACGCCCGTGACCTCCATGCTGCCTGGCCAAAGGCAGAGTTTACGGCCGTAAAAAACGCCGGCCATTCCTCATTGGAAGGAGAAACGGCAAAAATCCTGCTTGAGACAATGGAAAACCTGAAATCTCTTTCTATAGATTAGCGTTCTGCTTTGCCCGTGCGCTGTGTGGTCTCGATATCGGGTGTGGCATAAACAGGCGCATTGGACGGAGCCAGCGGGTCGTTACCGAGAATAATATCTGCCGCCTTTTCGCCGATCATAATCGTCGGGGCGTTCAGGTTCCCATTGGTAACGGTTGGCATGATGGACGAATCCACCACTCGCAAACGATCAATACCGTGCACTTTGGTATCCGGATCAACCACGGCCATATGGTCCGTTCCCATCTTACAAGCACAGCTTGGGTGCAAAGCTGTTTCCGCGTTATCGGCAACCCAATTATCGATTTCGGCGTCGCTTTGAATATTAACGCCCGGTGCAATTTCTTCGCCCCGGAAAGGATCGAACGGCTCTTGCGCGTAGATTTCGCGGCTCAAACGTACACACGCTCTGAATGCCTCGCGATCGTCTTCATGACTCAGATAATTGAAGAACATGCTGGGCTTTTCCGCAGGGTCATTGGAACGCAGGGTTATGCGCCCCCGGCTCTTGGGCTTGTTATGACCCACATGAACCTGATAGCCCTGCCGGACATCCTTGGAAGAACCATCATAGGCCATAACAACCGGCATAAAATGATACTGGATATCGGGGAATGCTATGCCCGGCTTGGAGCGAATAAAGCCGCAGGACTCAAAATGATTGCTGGCCCCGAGGCCATCGCGAAACAACAACCAACGCGCACCAATCAAAGCCTTGGATATGGGGTTCAGAACGCTTGCCAGTGTAACTTTCTGGGTACATTCCTGTTGTATCCAGACTTCCAGATGATCTTGCAGATTCTCGCCCACGCCCGGCAAGTCGTGTTTGACCTCAATGCCCATTTCTTTCAGATGATCGGCAGGGCCGATACCAGAAAGCATCAGGATATGTGGAGAGCCAATAGCCCCAGCCGACAGGATCACTTCCTTGCGGGCCTTAACCTGCTTGAGTTGCTCGCCCTGAAGATATTCCACGCCGACAGCCTTCTTGCCTTCCAGTAAGATACGAGTGGTCAGGGCATGGGTTTCCACATGCAAATTCTGGCGCTTCATGGCAGGCTTTAGATACGCATTGGCCGTTGACCAGCGCACACCGTCGCGCACGGTCATATCCATGCGGCCGAAGCCTTCCTGCTGGTAGCCGTTGTAATCGTCGGTTTTCATGTACCCGGCTTTTTCACCAGCCTCGATAAAGGCTCTATAAAGCGGGTTTTTCATGTTGTTGCCGTTACAGGTCGTCAGGGGGCCTTTGTCACCTCTGTATTGATCTCCACCATAGACACAGTCTTCGCCACGGTTAAAATATGGCAAGCAATTGCGATAGCCCCAACCGGGAGCGCCTTCTTTTTCCCACTGGTCAAAATCACCAGCGTGTCCACGCACATAAACCATTCCATTAATGGAAGATGATCCGCCTAAAACTTTACCACGGGCTTGATGAATTTGACGTCCGTTCAGGCCGGGTTCGGGCTCGGTATAAAAGCCCCAGTCATATTTGGGTGAATTCATGGGGATTGAGAGGGCCGTCGGCATTTGAATATAAATCGACTTGTCTGAGCCACCGAACTCCAGCACACAAACGCTATTCTTGCCATCAGCACTGAGACGATCCGCCAGCACACATCCTGCAGAACCAGCCCCGATGATCACATAGTCAAATTCCATATTTGCCATTTTCAACCCCTGTTTAAGAAAATCTCATGTCCCGATTACCTCTAGCGTCCCATATGTTAGCACATTTTAGCAACACAAATCCGACGCTATTTTCCTTGATTTCGCCGATACACCGTGTCATGTCCAGACCATGGTAAATTCCAAAGCAATAAAGGGCATTCTGTTCGACAAGGACGGAACCCTGTTTGACTACAACGCAACATGGATGCCACTTAATCATCAAGCTGCCTTGCTAGCCGCCCGTGGTGACCAAGGGCTGGCGGACGAGCTGATGGTTTTCGGTGGGTGGTTACGAGAACCCAACACAGTTTCCGCAGGTAGCTTGCTTGCCGCGCACACCAATTTTGAAATTGCCGAGGCCTGGGCTTCACGACTTGATGACTGGAGCACCGAGGATTTGTGCGAAGGCATTACCGAAATCTTCAATACCTCCGGCATAGAAAGTGCGGCACCCGTTACGGACCTTTCGTTATTTTTAAATCAGCTCCGCAATCTGAATTTCACGCTGGGTGTGGCAACCAGTGATAGTGAGATCAGCGCACATGCCATGCTCAAACATTTTGATTGCGACACCTTGTTTGAATATATCGCCGGATATGACAGCGGATACGGCTCCAAACCGGGGCCGGGGATGGTCAATGCTTTTTGCGAAACCACAGGCCTCGATTTGTCCGAAGTTATCGTTGTTGGCGACAATCATCATGATATGGAAATGGGTGCCAATGCCGGGGTTGCCTTCAGCGTCGGCGTCCTGACCGGAACCAGCACCCGCGAGGACCTCAGCGTTCATACCAGTTACGTTTTGGATGACATTACGGGCATTCCTGATCTGCTTGCAGATATGGCTGTCTGAAGGCTTTCTATAACTTCAGAGATATTGCATTTTCCCTACCCATGCCTACCTTTTCGGTGTTGATGAGCAATGCTTTCGGGTGTAGCTTTTTGCATCGCACCATGATAATTAATTTCACCATATGAAACAAAACCCACGAATACTATGCTTGGAGCAATAATATGAAAATTTGTGTTTACGGAGCCGGAGCCATCGGTGGATATTTAGCTGTCGATATGGCGCTCGCCGGGCACGATGTGACCGTTATTGCTCGCAATAAAAATCTCGCAGCCATTCGCGATAATGGCCTGAAGCTGATCATTGGCGGCGAAGAACGCATTGCCACCAATATTTCCGTGACCGACAACCCAGCCGATGCAGGCCCACAGGATTATATCTTCATCGCAACAAAGTCTCACCAAGCCATTGATATCGTTGACATGCTGCAACCTCTTCTGGGGCCTGACACAGCTGTTATCACAGCCCAGAACGGTGTGCCGTGGTGGTACTTCTACAAACTTCCAGGTCAGGACGAACAACGTGTTCTGGAAAGCGTTGATCCCGGTGGGATTCAGTGGAGCAAAATCGGCCCCGAACGCGCCATTGGCTGCGTTGTGTTCCCGGCAACAGAGCTGGTTGAGCCCGGCGTTATCAAGCACCTATCCGGTGACAAGTTCACCCTGGGTGAGCCAGACGGCTCCATTTCCGAGCGTGTCACCAAGCTCAGCGAAGCCATGATCGAAGCTGGCTTCGAGGCCCCGATCCGTGACAACATTCGTGACGACATCTGGAAAAAACTGTGGGGCAACCTGTGCTTCAATCCGGTTAGTGCACTGACCCATGCCACACTGGATATCGTCACCACGGATGAAGGCACCCGCGAAGTCTGTCGCCAGATGATGATTGAATCCAAAGAAGTTGCCGAGAAACTCGGTGTCAATTTCCGTATTGATGTGGAAACACGCATCGATGGTGCTTCCAAGGTTGGCGCGCACAAGACTTCCATGTTGCAAGATTTGCAAGGTGGTCGTGCTATGGAAA
>JABJOR010000140.1 GCA_018664265.1 Rhodospirillales bacterium | reverse complement strand
GCTTTTGCTGCGCTGGAATTTGGTTTCGGTCAATAAACAAGTTTTGGCTGAAATGCGGAGAACCTGTTTCTTGTATTGCATCGTATTAAACGGTGGCAATGCCGGGACCAGGAACCGAACAGATAGGGGAGAAGCTATCTTGTCTGCAAAAGTAGTATGGTTATTTGTTTTTGTAGCACTCTATTGGTCCTATTGTATTTTCTGGGGCATCAAGAGTGCGCGCATGGCAAAGACTGCCAGTGATTATTTTCTTTCTGGCCGTCAACTTTCGTTGTGGGTGTTCGTCCTAGCGGCCACCGCAACTTCATTCTCGGGCTGGACCTTTATGGGACATCCGGGGCTTATTTATCGCGACGGCTTCCAATATGCCTACGCGTCATTTTACGCTATTACCATTCCGTTTACCGGTGTGATGTTCCTGAAACGTCAATGGATGCTCGGCAAGCGCTTCGGTTATATAACACCGGGCGAAATGCTTTCCGATTATTTCCAGGGCGATGGCATCCGTATGCTGGTGGTCGCAGTGGCCTTGTTGTTCTCAATCCCGTATTTGGGTGTGCAGCTTGGCGCTTCGGGCTTCCTGTTCCAGGTTTTGACCGATGATTTGGTACCTAAAACAGCCGGTATGTGGGTCCTTTCACTGGTCGTGCTGATCTATGTTGCCTCTGGCGGCCTGCGGGCTGTGGCTTATGTGGATACCGTACAGTGTCTGTTGCTTGCCTTTGGTATCATCGCCATTGGTTTGATTTCATACAGCCACCTCGGCGGATTTGGTGCCTTCAATGAACACATGGCATTGTTGGGTAAAACCGATATTGGCAAGTGGGGACTGACGCCTGATGGGTATAATGCTTATCTGGCTATTCCTGGTGTCATTCAGTTTACAGCTGGCCTGGGTAAAGAAACCCCTGTTGGTGGTCTGTGGACTGGCGTCATGTGTCTGACGTATATGTTTGCTCTTATGGGCATTCATTCTGCTCCGGCCTTCACCATGTGGGCTTTTGGTAACCAGAGCACGAAGCCTTTCGCACCTCAACAGGTGTGGGCATCTTCCTTTGGTATTGGCGCAATCCTGTTCTTCTTCACAGCAGCACAGGGTATGGGCGCACACTTCCTTGGTGCTACACCAGGGGTGACAGAAGCTGGTATCGGTGTCTCGACGGTGATCCCTGATATGTCAGCCAACGGTCAAGGCGGCCTTGTGCCAAACTTGATCAATTTGGTTGGTGATAGCTCTCCGTGGTTTGTTGGCCTATTGGCCGTTTGTGCACTGGCTGCCATGCAGTCAACAGGCGCGGCTTACATGTCCACTGCTGGTGGTATGTTAACCCGTGATCTGTATAAGCGGTTTATCAATCCAACAGCTTCCCATGATACCCAGAAACTGTTCGGTCGTCTCGGCGTTCTGTTTATCGTTCTTTCAGCCTTGCTGGTTGCAACGTATTCATCTGACGCTCTGGTGCTGCTCGGTGGTTTGGCTGTGGCCTTTGGTTTCCAGATGTGGCCTTCACTGGCTGCTGTAACCTGGTTCCCATGGATCACCCGTCAGGGTGCCACGTATGGACTGGCTGCTGGTTTGTTGGCTGTGATTTTCACTGAATCTCTCGGTGGATCAATTGCTGGCTTCTTTGGTGGCGAGCTTCCTTGGGGCCGTTGGCCATGGACCATCCACTCCGCTGGTTGGGGCATAATCTTTAACGCTGGTATCTGTATTGTTGTTTCTGCCATGACGCAGAACGATGCAGATCTTGCACACCGCATGAAGTATCACAACTTCCTACGTGAGCATGCCACGTTGAGTGCGTCAAAGCAGGGCCTGAAGCCTGTTGCTTGGGCGATTACCCTGATCTGGCTGATCTTTGGTATCGGACCCGGTGCAGTTATCGGGAACGATATCTTTGGTGCTCCGGATGCTGGTATCGAAGGCTGGACCTTCGGTATTCCGTCCATCTGGGCTTGGCAGATTCTTTGGTGGGCACTAGGTGTCTTCATGATGTGGTTCCTAGCCTACAAAATGGAGATGTCGACTTTGCCTGATAAAGAAGTCGAAGCACTGGTCGATGATATCGGTGATACTGTTACAGCTACGGCTCCCGAGCCTGGCAGTTGATGGTAACATCTGACTAATGATGACGGGGGAGAGCCAAAGCTTTCCCCCGTTTCTTTTTTCCTGTAAAAGCATATTCATGTTTGTATATTCCTTATTTGCGAGTTTCTAAATGGCATCTCTTTTCAGTGCTGAATATCGTTATGTCTGGATGATCGTTTTAGCAGCGATGTTGTTCTTCCCTGTGCGCCAAATGATGTGGGTCATGAGTGTCCGACGTGCCATTCGCAAAGGCGGGGAAGACAATGTTAATGAAGCTGAAAAGGAACGCCTGAAAAAGCGTGCCAGTTTTACCTCGGCATTACTCTGTTTTCTGTTTTCACTTTTTTACACGGGTGTGTTGTTTCAATCATGAGCTTGTTTTCCAACCCAAGTGTCACGCGCCGTTTTATTAAATTGATGGCTCTTTTAACGTTTCTTATGGTTTGTGTCTGGGTGGGAATTACATGGTATGATGGTAGTGTTCCGGGTGACTTTGAAGTCCGCCAGGGTGATATTCAGCTCAGCGATGGAAAATTTAACGCCGCCATTGAAAGCTTTGAGAGCGCACTGGCAGCACAACCTGACCATCGAGGCGCATTGCATGGTAAGGCGGCATCCCTGATTGCTCTGAAGCGCTATGAAGAGGCCGAAGCAACCCTTGATTATTTGATCGATTATCTTAACCAGACTTTGGAAGAGGATGATCCAACAGGAATTGGTGCTTTAAGCGCAGCGTTCATCAACCGTGGTATTATCAAAGACCGTCAGGGGCGCTATGAAGAAGCCTTGGAGGATTATGTTAACTCAGCAAAAACAGATTACGAAATTGCTGATGGCCCGAATTGGGTTGAACACTTGCTGTATTATGACCGCACACCCTCAAGCCCTATAAAAAGAGCGCAATATATCTTTGAGCAATTGAAGTTGCCTGAGGAAGAACGGGTGTTGAGTAATCCTGAAATTGATGATGCCCAGAGAATGTATAAACCTTGATACAGCTTTAGCTTAGCTGGACCAACCCAAGTACATCCTGAAACAAAACAGCAAAGAAATAAAACGCCGCAATACACCCAAAAAGCAGGTGCACAAAATCTGCTTTGCCGTCTTCATTTCGGGCATGTAAACCATGCCAAGCAACTGCGCCTGTTATGGCGAGGAAAAGAAGATTTACGGGAAGCTCATAGGCTGGGTCGACGTTTAAAAATTCTAACATAGTTCACTTTTAGACGCCTGCTGAGGACTCTGCAAGCGGCTTAAGGCTTCTTCGTAGGCTGCATTTCTTCTTCACTGAGGAATGGTGGAAATTGTGAGAAGACCGATTCTATTTCGTGTTGCGCAATGGCGAAACATCCAAGGATAAAAAAACCAAGGAATAATGAAATCATCAAAATCTTGTGAACTCGGTTGCCTTTATGCAACTTGTAATCACTGTCATACCGATGGTAATTCGAGTGGTTGATATCAAGCCGTCCTGCTTCATCCAAACGCAGAATTTGCGCGGCGTAATGTTTTGCCCAATACGGCACAATGGCGTTCATCATGTAGCGGTGGAACAGGTCATCGATTTTATTTCTGGGCAGGTTTTTGCCAAACCATTCATAGTAGGCAAGCTGAAGCAACTGAAATTCCCCGATTTGAAGGACGTTTGCAGCGTTGCCGATATCGCGACGTTCTGAATCTTCAAATTCCTCACGATCCGGACGCATTAATGTTTGCAACAGGTTCATGGCATGCATCCAATTTGAATAATCAGTATAGCATACCTTTATATATGGGGATATTGGCAGCCAGAATAAAGGCTTTACTGTGTAGATTTAATTTTCTGGCTGATTGCATTAAGAGCGTCGTGCCAGGCTTTATCAGCTCCATCGTTCTTAAGGGAGATTGCTCCACGGGCAGTAATGCCGCCCGGGGTGGCGACAGTAGAAATCAGCTCATCCACAGAGAGCGGAGATTGTAATAAAGCTTCTGCATTACCACGCAGGGTTTCTGCAATGAGGTTTTTGGCCGTTATGTCATCAAGACCCTGTGAAATAAACCAGTCTATAATTTGCTTCATGAAGATGAAGGTGTTTCCGGAAAATCCACCAAACACGCTGGCCGTTTGATAGCTGTTCCAGTCAGTGAATGTGTGAACAGGGCCAAGGGCCTTCAGGAAACTTTCTGCCACGGGGTTGTTTGGGTAAAGAATGCTGGGGCCAATGCCAAGTGAATTGGATAGCCCCGGCATCATGGTGCAGGCTGTGCTGGCAGGCGATACAAGCTCAGACATTGTGGCATGGCTAACGCCTGCCATTGTTGAAAGAACAACCTGGCTATTAGTAAATTTTAAGCCTTCAAGGACGTTTTTGGCGATGTCCGGTAAGACAGCAATAATTATAAGGTCTGAGACATCAATAACGCTTTGATTATCGGTACCAATTTTTGCCCCAAATTTCTCTGTCAAACTTGCTGCGGTTTGTGCACCTCTGGGTGAAAGTGTGAACTCGCAATCAGCGCCGGACTTTACCATGCCCTCCACCAGGAACCCGGCCAGATGGCCGGTTCCTATAATTCCAATTTTTTTAGGCAGGCATTTCATCCAAAACCTCTGCAATTGCTTTTGCCGTTATGGCAATTTCTTCATCGGTGTGAACAATACTGGAAAGCGAGTGCAATGTCGCGCCCGGGTTCATGTAAATGCCTTTATCAAAGAGCTTCAGGGCAAAATCCCGGAACTTAATGCGATTAACATGACCACAGAAATCACGGTAATCTGTAATCTCGTCCTTATCGGTAAAGAATATCTGGAACATGGAGTTCAGGCCCTGACAAATCATTCCGTGTTTGTTATTGGACTTGGCGATGGATTGGATTTCAGCTGTCATCTTCTGGCCCAGATCTGCGATCAGTTTGAAGTTAGCCTTATTATCCGCCAGCATGGTGGTCAGCATTGTTTTGGTAACATGCAGTGGCAAACGCCCGGCGTTGTGGGTGCCAAAATGCAGGACCTTACCCCATTCCAGGCCTTCCATAATGTGGTCTGGACCACCGATACACGCCATAGGGAAGCCGCCACCGAGAGCTTTGCCATAGGTAACGATATCAGGCGTCAGGCCGTAAATTTCCGCACAACCACCCGCTGCCAGACGGAAACCTGTTACCGTTTCATCCAAATAGAACAGCGCACCGTGTTCTTTACATAGTTCCTGCATACGCATCAGGTAGCCATCTTTTGGCAAGATAACGCCCATGTTGGACATCACACCCTCGGTCACAACACAGGCGATCTCTTTGCCATGAGTTGCCATGACGCGTTCAAGAGCTTCAAAGTCATTCCACGGGGCTACCAGTGTATCAAGCCAGGATTCTTCTAAAATACCCGATGAATCAGGAATGCGGATTGGGGAATTCTTGTGACCGAGAGCTGTGGGTGCCTGCGGATTGCTGTTGAGCAGCACGCTATCGGACCAGCCATGATAATGGCCTTCAAACTTCAATATCTTACGTCGTCCGGTTAATCCCCGTGATAGTCGAAACGCAGCCATGGCAGCTTCTGTCCCGGTATTGGCAAAGCGGACTTTTTCCACATGAGGCAGCAAATCGCACAGGATTTCAGCGACCTCGACTTCAACTTCCAAAGCCGTGGCAAAATGGGTTCCACGGGCAACTTCATTGGTTACTGTTTCTACAATAGCCGGGTGAGCATGACCCATGGGTAATGCGCCAAATGCCATCATCCAGTCAATGTATTCATTGCCGTCCACATCATAGAGATGGGTACCTTTGCCATGAGACATATAACGAGGTGTTGTGCCAAAGGCCGCCGGGCCACGTGACGCTGATGAAACACCTTCGATGAGCACATCAATGCCACGATCGAACAAAGCTTGTGAATTGGGAATACTGGAGGTCATTTGTGAATCCTGTATAAAAGTGTTTAAGGAGTTTTCCTATAGGAAACATATTGAATTTAAAAAGGTAAATCAAGAAAAATGTGTGGTATTATGGGCAATGGGGGTTATTCTTATGTTTCCAAAAGGAAACTAGCAGGATTTGACAATGGATTTGCAGGCAATCATATCGGCCGACGGTGGTCAGGATACTGCAAAACCGTCTGGCATAATGCCGTCTAGTGCTGATCTTGGGGCACGGATTAAATCCCTGCGATCAATGAAGGGTTGGACTTTGGATGAACTGAGTACCCGCGCTGATATAGCTCGTTCAACCATTTCAAAGATTGAAAATGCCCAGATGTCGCCGACGTTTGATGTTTTGCAAAAGCTGTCAAAGGGCTTTGGCATAGATTTAACCCAGCTTGTTTCCAATATTGATAATTCTCAACCTCTTGGGCGGCGCAGCGTAACATTAAAAGGCGAAGGGCGACGAGTAGAGGGCGATAACTTTGTCCACGAGATGCTATGTTCAGAAATCGCCAACAAGAAGCTACTGCCTTTTGTGTCTCGTGTTACAGCCCGTGATGTGGGGGACTACGAAACCTGGCACAGTCACGATGGCGAGGATTTCATGTATGTTTTGGAAAACTCATGCACCATCCATACGGAATTTTATGAACCGGTCAGCCTAAGTGCTGGCGATAGCATCTTCTTTGATAGTCGAATGGGGCACATGGTTGTATCAAATGGCGTGGAAGATGCTCTTGTTCTCTGGGTTTGCACCAATTAAGCCTGAATAATTTCCGCCGCGCGCCGCCCAACCATCAACGCCGGGGCGTTAGTATTGCCGGATGTGACGTTTGGGAATACCGAGGCATCAGCTATGCGCAAGCCCTCAACGCCAAAGACCTTTAAATGTGGATCAACAACGGCAGTGTGCGCGTCCTTGCCCATACGGCAAGTCGATGTGGGATGAAAGACTGTGCCGCTACGCTGGCGAAAATCTGTAAGAATATTTTCGTCATCCATATTCTGGATATCTGGCGGGGTTGCTTCAGTAGCAAATTTCTGAATTGCAGTAGTTTTTGCCATGCGTTGGACAAGGCGACCTCCTGCAATGACATCCTCGATATCCTTATTGGTAGACAGATAGTTTGGAACTATTTTTGGTGCGGCAGAAGGATCGGGGGATGCGATATCTATTCGCCCGCGGCTGCTTGGGCGGCAGGGCTGGTAAGAAAGAATAAAGCCGGGCCATGGATCAGGATTTATGACTGTCCGCTTGCCTTCCGGCTGTGTGGTGTAGGAAACCGGATTCAAATAAAATTGTTGGTCTGGGGCATCTAGCTCCTCACGGGATCGTAAAAAACCTCCGCATTGATTTACACTCAGGCTCAAAGGCCCTTTACGCGTTAAAACATACCGCATGCCCTGAATAAGTTTCCCCCACCAAGGTGAAAGCATTGTATTCAATGTTGGCTCGCTGGCTTTATAATAATAGTTAATGCCCAGATGATCTTGCAGATTTCCACCGACATTTTCATTGACCAAAATGGGGGTGATTGCATTATCCTGAAGAACCTGCCCTGGACCGATGCCTGAAAGTTGCAGCAATTTAGGCGTATTGACGGTGCCTGCGCTGACAATGATCTCACGTTGCGCCTTGATGTGATGGGTTTGGCCATTTTGACGATACTCAATGCCAGTGGCTCGCTTGCCATCAAACTCAATACGCATCACTTCGGCCTTGGTGATTACCGTAACATTAGAGCGTGCTTTCGCAGGGTTTAAAAAAGCAGTCGCTGAGGAATTACGCATGCCATGGTTAGTTGTGATGCGGTAATGTGAGATGCCTTCTTTTGGATCACTACCGTTCATATCATCAATGACTGGCAGCCCCAATTCCTTGGCCATGGCGTAATAATTGTGGGTTGATTTGTGGATTTCGTTGCGGATGTCCTTTATTGTCATGCCACCTGTTCCGGTGCGATTATCATTCGAATCTACCGGGTTTTCAAAACTGACATAACAGGCGCTGATTGTATCCCAATCCCAGCCATGTGCCCCGGCAGAAGCCCAGTCCTTGAAATCGTTTTTTTGGCCCCGGCAATAAACCAATGCATTGATGGAACTGGACCCTCCCAGAACTTTCCCACGTGGCCAGTAAAGTTTGCGGTTATCAAGATTAGGTTCTGCTTCTGTCTCGTACATCCAATTGACAGTCTTGTTATAGAATGTTCGACCATAACCAATTGGCATCTTGATCCAGAAGTTCATGTCTGAGCCGCCTGCTTCAATGACACAGACCTGTAATTTCCCGTTAGAAGACAACCCTTCAGCGAGCGCGCATCCTGCGGAGCCGGCACCTACTATGATGAAATCAAAATTTGTTTCAGCCATGGCTTGCTTTCGTAATGATTAATCTTTCGACAAATATTTGTATGATTATTAACAGAAAATTATTTTTATGAAATCAACATTATTGAGCCATGACTGCAAATATTTTTTGGTGATCTGTAAATGTATAAAATCTGATGCT
>JABJOR010000139.1 GCA_018664265.1 Rhodospirillales bacterium | reverse complement strand
TTGCACCAGTCCATGGATCGCCCAGCGTACAATCAAGTGGATCAAAGCCACTTGTCGATAGCCCCAAATCAGAGGCCATAGCCCGGATCAGTGAATTGTGGCGGGGGTTTTCTACGCCCCCAACTTGGCCAGTCTGACGGGGCAGGCGAGCCAGAGCCACCAGCAAATCCCGACGCAGACGACCTTGCGGTGTCGAGCCTAAAATATGCAAGCCATCACGGATCTGCATTTCTTTCAAATCGCACAGGTAATTATCCAGCTTGGCAAGGGCTGCGTCTTCGTCATCAGCCTCAATAATACCCACATCCTTGTCCAGCCCGATATCACACGTCAGATCGAGGATTTGTTTTTTGAGCGGCTTCAGACGACGTGGGTCCAAGCTCGCGGCTTCATAGAATTCATCGACCAGCAATTCAAGCTCGGCTAGGGGACCGTAACTTTCTGCTCGGGTGAGCGGCGGGGTCAGGTGATCGACAATGACGGCCTGAGCACGACGTTTGGCTTGCGTTCCTTCGCCGGGGTCATTGACGATAAACGGGTAAAGGTGCGGCATGGGGCCTAACACAGCTTCCGGGAAACAGGTTTCAGACATCGCTATGGATTTACCCGGCAACCATTCAAGGTTGCCATGCTTGCCCATATGAATGATGGCTTGTGCTTTGAATTCCATGCGCATCCAGGCATAAAAAGCCAGATAGCCATGGGGCGGGACAAGGTCTGGGTCGTGATAGGTGGATTTGGGATCGATGTTGTATCCGCGCGCTGGTTGCAAGGCGATGATAACATTTTCTTGCGCGTAGGCTGACAGCAGGAAGTTTTTTCCAACGACAAAGGGATCGTCTTCCGCAGCACCCCAGCGCTGGGTTATTTGCTGTTGGGTTTCATCTGGCAGAGTGGCGAAGAACTTTTCATATTCTGTAACTGCGTATTTAATGCCGCCTTCACGGCTGGAGCGATCTGTTAAATCATTGGTTGGCCCGGCGGCCAGTTTGTTAATCAGCGCATTGCCGTCCTCTGGCATTTCACCGACGTTATAGCCAGCATCGTCCAAGGCGTGTAAGAAATTCTGTGCGCTTGCCGGTGTGTCGAGACCGACACCATTACCCAACCGCCCGTCACGGTTGGGATAGTTGGCGAATATAAGGGCTATGCGACGTGATGCGACGTTTTCACGGGCCAGTTGCACCCAGTTTTGCGCAAGGTTACAAACAAATGCTATGCGATCTGGCACGGCCTTGTAGGCGATGACGGGCAGCTGTGTGGCTTCGTCATAGCGGGCCTCTGCCTTGAACGAAACGGCGCGAGAAATAATCCGTCCGTCAACTTCTGGCAAGGCCACATTCATGGCGATGTCACGGGCGCTTAAACCATTGAGGTTTTCTCGCCAGTCGTCTTCATTACCGCCTGAAAAGATAACCTGAATAACGGGGACGTCGGGTTTTTCCAATGGGCTATCAGCCCGCTCGCCATTGGGCTTTGAAACTGAAAATCCAGTGGAGTTCAAGATGATATCCGGTGTGGCCTGATCAAAAATAGCATTCACGGTTTCGGTGGATACGGCTTCTTTCAGACTGGCGACAAAAACAGGTAATGGGTTCAGACCCCGATCTCGCAAGCTTTGAATCATCTGGTCAACAGGATCAAGGTTACCTGCTTGAAACAGTGCGCGATAAAAGGTTATGGCGACTATGGGTGCGCCATCAATCCACTTTTCTTGTAGCTCGCCCAGATCAATTGAGCCTGCTGCGGGCCAGTATATTCCGGCGCGGAGTAGGGGGGCTGGCTCACGCCAGTCTGTCTCTGTTCCAAGCAGGCTGGATACATAATTCAGCAGGCTATCCGCATTGCCCGGCCCGCCTTGTACGAAATATTGCCATAGACGGTGGCAGGCTTCAGTCGATTGCAAAGACAACCCGGTAAGCTCCGCATCGGGTTGATCATCACCGGGAAGGATGGCTAGCGGGATGTTGGCGGCTCTACAGCACTCAACCACCTGTTCAATGCCGTATTGCCAGTAATTCACTCCGCCCAGCAGGCGGACTATGACAAATTTGGCTTTGCTGATGATGTCGCTGACATAGAGATCAACAGACATATTGTGGCTGAGATTCATGAGATTCGCCAGCCGCAGGGTCGGGGCATTATCTGCCTCCTGACGCTGGCGTGCAGCAGAGATCATCAGCAAGTCTGTGTCTGCTGCGGACAGGATTACAATGTCACCCGAACTCTGACCAAGATCGACGGCTTCAGAGCCGTCGGAAATTCCTCCCGGTTTGGCAGCAAGTAGGTGCATGAATAAACCCTGATTAGTTTACGGTTAATTTGTGATCATGGAACGGATTGCCACTTCATCCAGACCATGAAGTCCAATGACGACAAGCCGGCTTACGCGATCTTCGTCTGCGTTCCACTCACGATCATAGTAGTGCTGGAAGCGATTACCAACACCCTGGACCAGAAGGCGCATGTCCTTGTCCTTGACGGCGACAAAGCCTTTCATGCGCAAGACATTATGCGCGACAAGCACATCTTGCAGCTTTGCCACAAGTGTTTCAGGATCAAGAATTTCATCAAATGTAATGACGAAGCTTTCAAAATCGTCGTGTTCGTGATCATCCGTGTCATCATGATGGGATGATCGATTTTCAATATCGCTTCCAGAATCAGCCTCCAGGCCCAGCAGAGTCTCAGCGTCAATTGCGCCGTGGCTGGAAGATATAATCTTTACGGACTTTCCAATAGCGCTCTGCAAGTCTTGTAAAATACCTGGAGTGTCTTCTTCTGACAGAAGGTCGGCCTTGTTCATAATCACCAGATCAGCGCACGATAACTGGTCTTCAAATAATTCCGCGAGCGGGCTGTCATGATCCAGTGCTTCATCGGCCTGACGTTGGGCTTCGACGGCTTCCGGGTCATCTGCGAACAGACCATCGGCAAAGGCCGGACCATCGACCACTGTGATAATTCCATCGACAGTAATACGGGTGCGAATGTCAGGCCAATTGAAGGCCTTGATCAAGGGTTTTGGTAGCGCCAGACCGGAGGTTTCAATGATAATGTGATCAATCTTGTCCGGGCGATCCAGCAGAGCTTCCATTGTCGGCACAAAATCATCGGCTACAGTGCAGCAAATACAGCCATTGGCCAGCTCGACGATGTCCTCTTCTGCGCAGTTTTCGGCACCGCAGGCCTTCAGGATATTGCCATCAACGCCCATATCACCGAATTCATTGATGATTAGCGCCAAACGCTTTCCATTTGCCGTTTTTAGAAGGTGTCGGATCATGGAAGTCTTTCCGGCGCCCAAAAAACCGGTAATTACGGTGGCGGGTATACGCTGCAAATTATTCATATGCTTGACTCATCACTCCAGAGGTATCAAAGAAACAGATTGCTGCCTTACATAACAGTGGTTATGACACGGAGCAATCTGATTGTTTTTAAATTAAATAGTATTTCTTGATCTATTGAG
>JABJOR010000138.1 GCA_018664265.1 Rhodospirillales bacterium | reverse complement strand
CGGGCTGATGGCTGTATCTGTCATGATAAACTCCTGTCTGTAAGTTGAGGTAAACCTCAAGAGTCTACAGACAGGCACAATGGCACGGGGGAAATTCGATGAAACGGTTAACTCTCATTACCGCGTGAGCGGTTTAGTCCGTAGACTCTGAGCGGAAGTGACTAACGTTCCTAAAACACTTCCGCTAGGGACGGGTCCAGAATTGGGGTGGAACACGTTCATAGCCATTTCCATTTCCATCCCCATCAAGCTCTCAATTTGAGAACCAGCCCCCGAAACCTTATCTCTCTTCGTGTATACTGAGAAGATCACAGACACATGTGTCCAGAAACGTTTCGAAGGCTGGAACATTTCCCGGATTGGCCACACAGTGGCCCCATGGCGAAGAGTACGGCCTTAAAGTCGCATTGGGCATGTATAGAGTTTCAATCTCATTGTCTTTTGGCGGAAAGTACAGGTCGTCGGCGCAGGGGATCAGGATAGCTTTGGCCTTGATTGCTCCAAGGGCAGCCCTGAAATCCCCGTGATACAGCTCATTGGCACTTATATCGCCGTTCTGCCAGGTCCACAGTTTGGTCAGTAGATTGTTAGCGTCCCAGTTCTGTACGTGATCTTCTTCCCAGTCCAAAAGCAGATCTTCAATCGTCTCGTGCCCTAATTGCCGGTAAAGGCCCTCACGATAGAAGGTTTGTGAGAATGCCCACCCGGCGTATACGCGACCAAAGGCTCGCAACCCCCGTTCGGGTTGGCCGTCGTAGTCACCATTGTTCCAATTACCATCAGCACATAGGGCGGCCTTCACCCCTTCAAGAAAGACAATGTTGTGTTGTGACGTTTTGGCTGAGGCGCAGAATGGCAAGATTGCGCGAACCATATTCGGGTACTGAGCCGCCCATTGATAAGATTGGCACCCAGCCATGGACCAGCCCGCAACCAGCGCAATACTTTCCACGCCCAACTCTTCGGTCAGCAGGCGATGTTGACAGGCGATGTTGTCGTAAAGCGTCACATGGGGAAATCGTGGCCCGTCAAAGGGCGGAGGAGTGTTGCTGGGCGAAGAAGAATAACCGTTGCCGAACATATCAATTGACACAACGAAATGCCGTGTCGGGTCCATGGCGCGGCCGGAACCGAAAAACCCTTCGTTTCGAGCGTGAGTGCCGGTATAGAAGGTGGGCAGGACAATGACGTTATCATGTGCCGCATTGATCTCGCCATAGGTCTGGTATGTCAATTTGGCATCAGGCAGGACGACACCACTTTGTAATGTGATGTCGCCCAGCGCAAATGTCTTGCAATCACCCATGATCGCCCCTCAATCCAATAAAGCCACCTAGTAGAGCCGCAGGTATTCCTGCACTTCCCAATCTGTCACAGCCTGATGATAGCGTTCCCATTCATCCACTTTGTAGGCGATGTAGGACTTTTTCATCACCGGCCCCATAACTTTCTCAGCGAGTTCATCCACGCGCAGCGCTTCCGTTGCAATCATGAGATTACGCGGTAGCCGACGAATACCCGCTTCCTTGTATTCCTCTTCTGTCATGGAGTAGAGATCACGATCCGTAGGTGGGCCAGGTTCGATCTTGTTTTCAATCCCTTCGATTGCAGCGCCCAAAGACATGCTGAGAGCCAGATAGACATTCATGGTCATATCGGCAGCCCGGTTCTCGACGCAATAGCGACTTTGTGGCAAACGAAATTGTGCCGAACGGTTGTTGTAACCATATGTGATGTTGGTGGGGGCCCAAGTGACCGTACCACCCTCAAAACCACCGACGCGCGGCACCAAACCATTGTAGGAGTTCACTATAGGGCATGTGATCGCCGTCAGGCCATCGGCATGCTTCATCAGACCACCAACCGCGAAGCGCGACTCGTCACTCCAACCCGCATCGTTGGATCCAAAAATATTCTCGCCCGGGTTGTCGGTTCTCTGCAGGGATAGATTGATATGGGCACCGGAACGCCAGTCACCAACCGTTGGTTTCGGCATGAAGGTGATGAACATGCCGTGTTCTTTGGCAACTTCCTTCAGCAGAAGACGCAGGAACACCAGACGGTCAGCCATCTCCAGAAGATCGGTGTAGTGGAAGTCCAGTTCGAACTGGGAATATCCGCCCTCGGCCACCACATCATGAACGTTCCACCCCATGTCTTCGAGAATGTCGATCATGTCCTTGAAGAAGGGCATGGAGTCTATAGAAAATTCCGCATCATAGCCAAATGCCTGACGGCGAACGCGCAAGCCTTCCAGCGGTTCATCATCGATTGCTTTGACTGGCTGGCCATTGTCATCGTAACGCATGGCGATGAATTCCGGCTCAATTCCGCAGTAACCGATGTAGCCGGCCTCTGCACCATCGCGAATCGCTCGTTTCAGGGCCTGACGCGGACACACGTTGTAAGGTGCATCTTCCCAGAACAGATCAGCAAAAATGATGGCCATCGATGTATCCCAGGGACACACATAAACAGCATCCAGATCGGGTACCATCACCTGGTCTGAATCAGCCGGTGACAGTTCCGGAACGAACGATACCGAATGCACGGCAAATTGCGGACCTTTACCCATACATAGCTGCTCAAAATCGCTCATGGGGACAGGCTTGGTTTTTGGGATTCCATGTAGATCGATCCAGCACGAGAGCACGTACTTTACACCAGCATCCTCCAATTCCTTGCGAACTTCGGCCATTCTTTCTGCCGTAGGCAAGGCCTCGGCGAAGGTTTCAACATAGACAGTCATTCTTAGTCTCCCGGGTTGTGTTTGATTGGTTAAGTTCAGGCCCAGTTACCCTTTAACATGAACTGATTTTTGAAATTTTTCAGGCCGGTCATTGTCTCGGCTGAGGCGATGTCCGATTGGCAGTGAATCTCTGTATCGAGAAAATGGAGGAATCCGTCGCGATCGTTGCTGACGACCTCCACCAGCAAGTCGTACCGCCCGCTCACCCACAAAATGTAAACCACGTCAGGTTGGCTGGAGAGTCGCTCGGCAATGGCTTTGGTTGAATGGCCGGGGGCGACTTTCAAACCCAGCATGGCATCGGTTTTGTATTCAACCGCCACAGGGTCAGCGATCGCAACGATGCGCAGCATGCCAGCATGCTTCATGCTGCTGACCCTGTTGCGGATAGTGCCTTCGGATACATCCAGCGTTTGCGCAATTTCAGAATATGCCATGCGGCCATCCTGTTGCAGCATGGCGATGATGGAGCGGTTCAGCTTGTCATCCGGCGACGACTTGTCGGTTTGACGCTGGGGCCGGGTCGCAAATTTCCGCTCATCAATATTGGCAACAGGTTGATTGACGACATTTCCCCGGGCCATGAAAAATTCCTTTTCTTGAGCTTTTTTACATCTAACTGCGAATAACACAGGTGTCAATGGCATTGTACCGAATTTCGTAAATTACCATTATTTACATGCGAATTATGTAGCTATATATAAGAATACTTTCGAATATAGCAATTTTCGTTTTAGTGTTTTACGTGATAGGAGAACAAACATTATGGTTTCGGTAGCACCCAAAAGCGAACGTTGTGTTGGATTAGTTCAGCTTAGTTACACATGCCAATGCCGTTCAACAGGAAAATAAAAAACTCTAAAAAGTGACGGTTGGGCCCCAAAATTCGGATATCGTTTGATGCGTTGGGGAAGCAAACTAACCCCGACGATGGGCTCAGGCTAAAAGTCCGGATGGATTATAATGATCTCCAAATGCCTTCAGTACAACAGGTCGCAGTACGCATTCTGGTTCGTCGCCTCCGTCCAGTAGGTCATAGATTCTATTTTCCTCTGTCTCATCAATCAAACCATGCTGTTCAAGAATGTGGGGTGTATCCCAGTCGTCCCTTATGCCCAAAAATACCATT
>JABJOR010000137.1 GCA_018664265.1 Rhodospirillales bacterium | reverse complement strand
ATTCTGTGTAGACAAGCTAAACCCAGGGCAGACTTCTTCTGAACCGTCATTTGCACTGACATCAAAAACACAATCAATTGTAACACTACCGCTAACAACATCAGACGTAGAGTCTGCAACATCTTCTGATTGCTCAGACACAGCCGCTGCACCGGTTGTTGAAGATACAACTAACACTTCATCACCAACCGATCCAAAGTCTACGGTAGATGCAACTTCACTCGTGCCTGAAACCCCGAATATCAAAGGTGCTGCCATGGAATAAAGTTTGTAACCTTCCTCAGTACGACGGAAAGTCATACTGCTTTGTGAGTTGTCGGTTAAAACTGTACCGTCATTAATTGCATGGACAGAGCGTTCGAATGTGAAAAGCACTTCAACGTCTTTTCCTTGCGCAATGACCCGTGAAATCGTGGGTTTGATTATTATACTGGATAAGGATTCAAAATCTGTATCGAGCGCATCCTCCAGGGCAAACATGTCACCATCAAAGTCATCAGATACCATTTGCATAAAAGCAGAGGCGTTTTGATCTGTGTATTGATTTAACAGGTTCTGGAAAGTAGCCAAGGCAATTTCTTCAGAGCGGTTTTCCTCAAGGATGAATGTAAAAGCTCCATCTGATGAATCGGACGCCTTGCCTGTAGTATCCATAGCTTGAATTTGAAAATAATACTCTCTGCCAATATCGGGCCTGAGTTCAAAGTAGAAGTACCCGCTCCGGTCCAGTTGTGCTTTTTCCCAAGTGTCGCCACCATCGAGACTGTAACGAACAGAACCAATTACACCATCCATGACTTCAGCGCGGCCACGAATTACAAGAATACTGTTACTTACATCTTCAGCAGGTATCCGGAAAATC
Source organism: Rhodospirillales bacterium (assembly GCA_018664265.1). GTDB lineage: Bacteria > Pseudomonadota > Alphaproteobacteria > Rhodospirillales > Casp-alpha2 > JABJOR01. The sequence continues at coordinate 1,811 of JABJOR010000137.1, read as the reverse complement.
TCAACGAGCTCTTCAAGATTGTATTTACCAAAAGTAAGCTCTGTGATTTCAGGGGTGTCATTTTGACGGGCAAAATTATACCAGGCAGCCTTTGCTGTTCCTGAAAATGCCAATATTAAGGATAGTGCCACTAGATACGAACGAATGCGCATTTTCAAGTCTCCTGTAATTATAGTCTATCTCTTATTCATCATCAGAAAATGCGTAATGAATATCTTTGAAATCCCATGTCAGCCCCATTTTGATAACTTCTTCACGGTAGCTGCTTTGCCCGTTAGCGTAATCATACTCAGAACGATTATGCCAACCGTCTATGCGGAACTTGGCACCTTCCAGGAAATCAGGTCTGGTCTCCCAATACGTACGGAATTTATAAGTATCCCAATCTCGAGACTCCATGATGCGATTATTCTTATAATCAAATGAAGCCCCCCACCTAACCTTGTCCGGCCCTCTGGCTGTAATACCAAGACGGATACCATCAACATAATCTTCACCAACAGTATTCACATTATCACGTTCTTGATGTTCAAGTGATAAAGTTGGTTTCAGTGTCCACTTTTTATCAAAAACACGGTGACGAGACGACAAGCTAAACCGATAAAAATAATTCTGAGCTCGGGTGTCATTGATCTGGTCATTATCATCCGATAATTCAAATGATCCACGGACAGTATATATTTTTGCAATGCGATCTGACGCTGATATCTTGATTCTATGTGAATCCAAATGCTTTTGATTGTTGTTTGTCACGGTTTCTTTATATCGAAGAGATGTGCTGACACGCAGGCGTTTGCGATCAAAAAGATTCTTCCTTGTTACCCCAACTTCTTCAAACAGGTTATGTGTTCTGTTCTCGACAGTGGAGCCCGGTAGCTTGTTATGATACATATTGAAGTTTGCGAAGCCCTGCCATTCCTTGTTGAAGCTTTTACGAAGTCGCACATCAAGGCGTCTTTTATCTATTGATGCACCACCGCCAAGGGTTACAAACTTCGGGGTAACAGTTTCCAGCTTTACTGTTGTACCTATGCCAAAGAATTCTGTTCGCAAGCGCAAGCGTGCCGCGTTTCCAACTTTGCCATGCGCTCCATCACTAGTTGTCAGTTTTGTAGCATGTGCATACGCATACTCACCTTCAAGGCGGTATGTATCATTGCGATACTCAAAGTCCATTCCTCCAACCTGGTTTCTATATGCAGTTTCTGAAGAGCCCCTGTCAGTATCTTCTTCATCATCAAAAACCAAAGCTGCATTCAGGCCGATATTATAATCTGATGTCCCGAATTGTGCACGAGTGGAAGCACCTGTGCGATCCATTCCCTCATTGGGGCCGTGGCCATATACATATTCCCAGTTGCTGTGAAAACTACCCATAGCAGCGCGCACATAGGAATCATCATTTATCGTATATTCGTACCCGCCACCCTTTATCGCCCTGTTCATTGTATAGGGAGAGGCAACAGCATAGATATCGCCAAGTGTTATTTTTTGTGTTTCATTTTTTGCTACGAAGCGCATTTTTTCAGCGGAAAAACCTTCTCTGTCCACCTTGCGATCTTCCGCAAACCGGAACTTGCTATCAAAAACATAATCCCAGGTAGTATTTGCATTAGGAGTAATATCCAGTTTCATATCTACATCACTATAAGCGTGGATACCTGGCTCATAGAAACTGGAAGCACTTCCAGGGCCATGTTTATGGTTGCCTTGCACATAACTGCGACTTTGAAAATTAGCAACGACCCCGGCTTCGTAAGCGTCCGGTGAATCACACGATTAATAATTTCAGTTCAAAACACCTGCATGTT
>JABJOR010000136.1 GCA_018664265.1 Rhodospirillales bacterium | reverse complement strand
GACTATTTTAACGGATTTTCTCTCTCGCCGGAATAATGATCGCACTGATGAATATGGGGGAAGTCTGGAAAACCGTGTGCGCCTGTTCCGGGAAATCTTGCAAGACACTCTGGAAGCTGTCGGTGATACCTGCGCCGTGCCGGTTCGGTTTGCTGTCGATGAATTGATGGGAGACAACGGACTGTTATGTACCGAAGAGGGCCATGATGTGATCGAAATGCTGGCAGAATTGCCGGATTTGTGGGACGTCAATATTGCGTCCTGGGAAAACGATTCCCAGACTTCACGGTTCGCCGAAGAAGGCTTTCAGGAACCCTTCATCGATTTTGTCAAAAAAGTAACCACCAAGCCAGTTGTTGGCGTTGGGCGTTATACATCACCGGACCGAATGGTCTCGTTGGTAAAAAATGGAGTGCTGGATATGATTGGCGCAGCGCGCCCATCCATTGCCGATCCGTTCCTTCCCAAAAAGATAGAAGAAGGCCGGATTGAAGATATTCGCGAATGCATTGGTTGTAATATCTGTGTGACGGGTGATCATTTGATGATCCCCATGCGCTGCACCCAGAATGCCACTATGGGCGAAGAATGGCGTCGTGGCTGGCATCCTGAAAAGTTTGCTGCCAAAACCTCTGATGATAGTGTGCTGGTTGTCGGTGCAGGGCCTGCGGGTCTGGAAGCATCACGTGTTCTAGGTGAGCGAGGCTATAGTGTTGTCCTGGCTGAGAAGTCAGATGCATTAGGTGGACGCGTTGCCGCTGAGAGAACGCTTCCCGGTCTATCCGCCTGGGGTCGTGTGAGTGACTATCGTACGGGCCAAATTCAGCCCATGGTTAATGTTGAAACCTATCTTTCAAGCGAGTTGGATGCCGACGCCGTTATGGAATTTGGTGCGGCTCACGTTGCCATTGCCACAGGCTCGCAGTGGCGTTATGACGGTGTTGGGAAAACCAATCATTTTCCTGTGCCGGGTGCTGTAAAAGACGCCAATGTCTACACACCTGAAGATGTGATGGCTAGCGCCGAGATCAAAGGCCCGGTTCTGGTATTTGATGATGACGGCTATTACATGGGCGGTGTCCTTGCGGAAAAGCTCTGCAAGGATGGTCTGGATGTAACCTTGATGACACCGGATGTTGATGTCTCCAACTTTACAAACAATTCACTGGAACAGCACACTATCCAATCCGGATTGATGAAGATGGGCGTCAAGGTCATGGCCAAACATGTCCTGAATGCCATCGAAGGAACTTCGGTTCGTGCGACCTGTGTTTATACAGAAGCAGAAAAAATATTGGAGTTCGTGTCTGTCGTCATGGTAACGGGGCAATTGCCGCGCAATGATCTGTATTATGCCTTGATCGACCGTGAGAGCGAATGGGCTGATGCCGGGATCAAATCTGTAACCCGTATCGGTGATGCAGAAGGCCCGGCAATTATTGCGGCTGCTGTGTGGTCCGGTCATCGTTATGCCAGAGAGCTGGGAGAGCCAAAAACAGAGGGCGTTCCGTTCAAGCGAGAAATCACAGAAATTGTTCCTGATTGATAAGCGATTCCCTGTAAAAAAGTGAATTTATGAAGGCCGGACAGAGGATATATCCTGTCCGGCCTTTTGTTTATCTATAGTCACTGAAATATTTTAATCTAAAGAAGCGGCTATTCTCCTGATAATTCAGGGTTTTGAAAATTATCTGTTTGAAATATTCATAGTCAGTAGAATATTTGTTTTTTATGCTTGAATTATATGGAATTTTTTTATAATTTAGAATTATTATAAACAACTGCAAATGATCAGGAGACTCTACACATGAATACCGTGCCTCAGGTGACTTTTAAAACCCGTGTTCGTAATGATGCGCTTGGTGGTCCTAATCCATTCGAATGGAAAGATTTGACCTCTGATGACGTTTTCAAAGGCAAAAAGGTTGTTGTCTTTTCATTGCCGGGTGCCTTTACCCCGACCTGTTCCACAACACACTTGCCACGTTATGAAGAACTTTATGGCAAGTTCAAGGAACTCGGTGTGGACGCGGTAGTTTGTGTTTCAGTGAACGACGCTTTCGTGATGTATCAGTGGGGCCTGAGCCAGAAAGCCGAGAACGTATTCCTGTTGCCTGATGGTAATGGTGAGTTCTCTCGCAAAATGGGTATGCTGGTCGATAAATCAAACCTCGGCTTTGGTATGCGCAGCTGGCGCTATTCCATGGTTGTGAATGATGGCAACATTGAAAAGATTTTTTCTGAAGATGGATATCAGGACAATTGCCCGACAGATCCTTTTGAAGTTTCAGATGCCGATACCATGCTGGCACATCTCAGCAAATAAGAACTTCCCTCCCAAAAATCAGGGTTCTGTCGTAAAGACAGAGCCCTTTTTTTGTGGTTTTTGTGAAGATTCTATGCGCAAAAAATTTTAAATTGTAATAATCTAAAATTGAAAGCCTCTAAAAAAGGAGTGAAGCATGTCTGTGACCAACCTTGAAACCAGAAATAATTCCATCGAACCCGATTCTTACCATCAGGAACGCGTTGACCTCGCCGCAGTCTTTCGCTGGACAGCACGTATGAACATGCATGAAAGTGTGGCCAATCATTTCAGCTTGGCGGTGTCGGATGATGGAACAAAATTTCTGGTAAATCCCCGTGGTCGCCACTTCAGTCGTATCCGGGCCAGTGAGCTTTTGCTTCTGGATGCCAACGATGACACCACAATGGATCAACCCAATGCACCGGACCCGACGGCATGGTGTATTCATGGTGCCATGCACCGCAAACTTCCTCAGGCACGCTGCTTGCTGCATGTTCATCCAAAATATGCAACGGCACTCGCCAGTCTCGAAGACAGCTCCATGCCACCTATTGATCAAAACACAGCCCGCTACTACGGCCGGGTTGCCATAGATGACGGGTTTGGTGGAATGGGTCTGGGTGATGAGGCCGAGCGGTTGACGACGACGCTTGGCAATAAATCCGTGCTGCTCATGGGCAATCACGGCGTCATGGTCACAGCCACCACAGTGTCACAGGCTTTTGATGAGCTTTATTATTATGAACGGGCTTGCGAGACCCTCATTACAGCCCTTTCAACAGGGCGAAAATTACGGGTTATGCCCGATGAAATTGCCCAGCTCACGGCGCAGCAATGGATGGATTATCCCGATGACGAGCTGCATCTGAACGCCATCAAGGAAATCCTCGACGAAGAAGAGCCGGATTACCGGACGTAATACTCTCTGCTATACCGAATCAGGCCACTGCCGGATTGGGGCTTGCTTATAATCAAAGTTCGCGAGAGCCGTTTCGTCTATAGAAACACCCAACCCCGGCTCGTTTGAAAGCGCAATGCAACCATCGTCTTCGACTTTAAAGTTGTGTTTTGCAAACAGCTTTGTAGGCGCATCGAAGCGTTGGAAATATTCCACACAGGTAAAGTTTGGAATAACGGCGGCGACTTGCAGGCTCGCCGACAATCCAATTGCCATGGTGTTGTAGTTATGAATGGTGACGCGTTTTTTGTAAGTTTGCGCCATGGCTGCTATTTCGTTTATTTCCAGTATCCCGCAACAGGTAATATCCGGGTTCATGATATCGGCTGCATGGTTTTCCAAAAGGACCCGGAATTCCTGTTTTGTACAGAAGGTTTCTCCGGTCACGATGGGAAGCTGTGTAATGCGACGAATGTCGGCCATAACATCAACCGTGTCCGGCGAAATCGGGTCTTCAAACCACTCCACATCACAGGCGCGCAAGGCATCGGCGATTTTGGTCAGGCTTCCGGATTCTGCCACCCGCCACGCATCAACTTTGATATTAATATCGGGGCCGAGGGTCTCGCGAACAGCGTTCAGGCGTTCAATGCCTTGTTCCAGTTTGGTGCTGTAGAGAAATGGATAGATCTTTACGGCTTTGAAACCCAAAGCAACTTGTCCGGCGGCGTAATTTGCCAACTCGTCCGGGGTTCTGGGGCTGGTGCTCCAGCAATTTGCATAAACTTCAATTCGATTTCGACAAGGACCACCGAGCAAATTGTGAACTGGCGTGCCCAGGGTTTTGCCAACAATATCCCAAAGCGCGATTTCAATGCCAGTTACGGCGGAATAGAGATCGACACCGCACAGGTTGCCTGCAAAGTTTTCCGTAGCCATGGTTTTGAAATACTTGATACGCATGGGGTCCATACCATCAAGATAACGGGCCAGTTCCTGAACCATTTGGGCCATGACATGTTCGCGGTCATTGGCGACATAGGCCTCACCCCATCCCTCAATTCCGGTATCCGTTTCCACTTTGATCAACAGCCAGGCTTTACCCCGGCACCAGTCATCGCTTGAGACGTGCTCAGGTACAATATATGTTTTTACGTCCGTGATTTTCATTTAATTGCCCCCGTTTGATGGTGGTATCAGTACAAAGTTTCCGACGTGCTGTTTCTTGAGAAATTCTTCTTGGGCTTCGGCGATTTGGTCCAGTGGAAAAGTCTTAGCTAACAAAGGACTAATTTCACCACGTTCAATATAGGATATCAGGTTGGGAAATACAGGTTTATCCCAGGCCGTGCATCCTATCAAGGTGATATCTTTAAGGTAAAACGTCCGCATGTCCATCTCGACAATTGGCCCGCCAATAGCCCCTGAAGATGCATACCGTCCACCGCGTTTAAGGGCTTCCAGCATGGTTTGAAATGCCGGGCCAGCCACATTGTCGATAACCACATCGACGCTTTCCTTGCCCAAACAAGCAACAACGTTATCATTGCGATCCAGGACCTGATCGGCCCCAAAGCTTTTCACCTGTTCCATTTTGGCCTTTGCGGCAATGGCTGTGACTTTGGCACCACGACGTTTGGCTAGCTGTACAGTGGCTGAGCCAACCCCGCCGGAGGCCCCGGCAACCAGAACATGATCACCGGATGAGACGTTAGCCCGGTGTAGTATGTTTTCCGCCGTGCCATAGGCGCAGGGAATGGTTGCCAGTTCGGCGTCGTTCCAGTCACACTCAACGGCGAAAACTTCACCTGCTGGCACCTTTACATACTGAGCAAATGCTCCGTCAAAGTCTGATCCCATCCAGATATGGTCCATAGATTGATAGGCATCTGAACGCATGCTGGCACGCACCAGAACTCGTTTTCCCATAAGATCATCAGAGATATCGGGGGCAACACCAGCAACTTCCCCACAACAATCCGTGCCTTGGATAAAGGGGAAAGGGGTTTCTTCGTTCCAGCCGCCATCGGCCGCCTGAACATCAGATGTATCTTCGGTGCCCGTTGTGACAGTTGAGGAATACCAGCCCAACCGTGTGTTGATTTCGGTGTTGTTCATACCGGCGGCTAGAACTTTCAGGAGAACCTCGCTTGATGATAGTTCTGGAATGGGCACATCACTGTATTCCAGCTTGTCATAACCGCCATTTCCTGTGGTGACAACGGCTTTCATTGTGCTTCTATCGCTTGATATTTGGTACCTGATAGGGTCTGATAACATGTGGATAACTTTCTTCGGATACCCCAATTGGGGTATATGTGTTATTACAGTAATTGACCGATAGTTTAAGTTATAAAAGCAGGCTGACCTTAAACAAGCCGCAAATGTATACCGGGAGAATTAATAAAGATGACGTCGGGAAGTTCCCAAAGTGGAAACGCTGCCATCGAAGTGCAGAATATTGTTAAAATTTTTGGTAGTGGTGAGATGGAAGTCCGTGCACTGGACGATGTATCCATAAGAATCCGTGAAAATGAATTCTTTACACTGCTTGGGCCATCCGGGTGTGGTAAAACCACGCTGTTGCGCATGATTGCAGGATTCGAGCATCCTACAGGCGGGAATGTGTTGCTGGGCGGGGACCACATTGGTCACCTGCCACCAAACCAACGACCTGTGAATACAGTTTTCCAGAACTACGCCCTGTTTCCCCATATGACCGTTGCCGAGAACATCGGTTTCGGTCTTGAAATGCTGGGTAAGCCACGCGACGAGATCAACTCGACTGTTGATGACATGTTGCGGCTGGTGAAGATGGAAGAATTAACAGCGCGTCGCACGGATCAGATTTCTGGCGGCCAGCAACAGCGGGTGGCATTGGCCCGAGCACTGGCGCCTCATCCAAAAGTATTGCTGCTGGATGAACCACTTTCGGCCCTTGATTACAAACTGCGAAAAGAGATGCAGATTGAACTCAAACGGTTGCAACACGAAACCGGGATCACGTTCATTTTTGTCACCCATGATCAGGAAGAAGCGTTGACCATGTCTGACCGGGTGGCAGTCATGAATCAGGGGAAAGTGTTGCAAATAGGCCCGCCACAGGAGATCTACAACCATCCCAGCGACCGGTTTGTCTCAGACTTCATTGGCGACACGAACTTCCTCACGGCTGACGTCCTCGCCACCAACGGTGGCGAAGTTAAGCTTAAGCTTGTGTCAGGGGCAGAGGTTAGTGCCAAGCTACCAGAGGGCATGTCGGCTGCGGGTAGAGTAACGATAGCTGTAAGACCTGAGCGGGTGGCACTGTCTACGAATATGGATACGGCCTTGTTGCGTGGTGAATTGGAAAATATCGTCTATTTCGGCACAGATACCCACTATCACCTTATACTTTCAGATGGTGACTCCTTCACGGCGCGGGTTCAAAATACGGGAAATTTCCAAGCGCAGTTTGAAATCGGCGCTCAGGTCGGCATCGCCATCGAGCCTGAAGCAATCCAGGTTCTGAGAGACTGATGGCAAACTCAACAACAAACGCCGCAGAAACGCCTTCAGACACCACCGTGCCTGAAGCAGCCATTGTGGAGGAAAAGGCGCGAAAGCAAGAGGTGCGCCG
>JABJOR010000135.1 GCA_018664265.1 Rhodospirillales bacterium | reverse complement strand
TATATCTGATTCCGCCCCATCACACGGTTCGCGGTCTTGCTGTGGAATTGAATATTTCCAAGCCTGCCGTAACCCGCGCCATTGATCGGCTGAGCGAGCTTGGTCTTGTTCGTCGCAAACCCGATGAGAACGACCGCCGTAGTGTGCATATTCAGCGCACAGTAAAAGGCTCAGTCTTCTTGCGTGAATTTGGCGAGCTGGTTGTCCACGCCGCAGGTGCAGACGAAGCCGCATCGGTGGATGCCAAAAACATTCCAACCAATTACTAAATAAAACTAGTCTTAGCTGTTTTCCTAATTAGTCAGACAGCTTAGCTGTTTTCCTATCTAGTCAGACAGCTTAGCTGTTTTTGATTTGCTCGTAGCCCGGTGCGCGATAGCGGTACAGGTATGTTGGCAAGATAGCTTCGGCGGCTTGTGGCTGAATACCCAAATCATTCAATCCCGGCAGGTCCCCTGTCATCACATTGTCTGACTTCAGCAAGGTTACCTGATCCGTGGTAAGGATTGGATTGGGCAACATTCCCAAAAAGAATGCCTTGATCTTGGCAAAAGGATAGGCGAGGGGGTACAGGAAGCGCTTCTTGCCAGTAACCGCCAACATCAATTCCATCAGCTCCTTGAAGCTGTAGGCAACCGGGCCGCCAAGCTCGAAAGATTTACCGCATGTAGAATTGTCGTTCATGGCATTCAGAATAGCATGGGAAACATCACCGACAAAAACCGGTTGCAGCTTGGGGCCGCCATCGCCGTAGATGTTGATCTCGATACCGTGCTCGCCACCCAGTTTGAATTCGGGGATAAATGGCGCACCGATCACAGGCAACACAGGGGTGATGCGGCTGAGCGCTGCAAATTTGTTGAAGAAACTGTCTTCCTGACCAAAAACTACGCTTGGGCGCATGATTGTGGCATTCGGGAATGCGGCAAGAACGGCGTCTTCGCCTTCGGCCTTGGTGCGGGCGTAGTCGGATTCTGAAGTCTTAACAGCGCCATTGGCGGACATGTGGATTAGGCGCTTGATACCATGATCGCTGCAGGCCTTTGCCACATTGGCGGCGCCTTCTACATGAATGCGCTGGAATGTCTGGCGTCCCCACTGGGACAGAATGCCAACAGTGTTAACAACCATCTGGGCACCATCCACGGCGGCGGAAACAGACGCCGGATCGGTTATGTTGCCGGGCCAGGGAATGACCTGTCCGATATGTCCCATGGGACGCAGGAAGTTTGCTGCGTGAACATCACGAACAACGGCGCGAACCAGATATCCTTCGCCAGCAAGTTGCGTGACCACATGACGACCAATAAATCCGGAACCACCAAATACGGTGACGATAGGACGAGACATAACAAGCTCCTTAACTTTTAAACTATGGACAGTTGATGACTGCCACCCCCGGGTAGCAAATCAAGTAGCAATACAGCTAGCAATTTTGCGAACAATGCCATAGTTGCCCCCCAGAGAACAGCGCAAACAGAGAGAAAAACGCAAACTTTGCATTTTCTACACAGCTTGTTGGTTGACAATGCACCTGCGGCAAAGTATCTCGTGTGCCATCCGCTACACAGCGGTGAATTCCATCCGCGTTTTAGCGGTTGTCCTGATAAGTGCCCAGGTGGCGGAATTGGTAGACGCGCAGGCTTCAGGTGTCTGTGATCGCAAGGTCGTGGAAGTTCGAGTCTTCTCCTGGGCACCAATCACTTTTTAATACATTTATACTAGAATTTAAGCCTGCATTTTCTGCATCTCATGAATGTAGATATGGTGTTCACAGGCAACATGCTTTATGTGTATAAACACACGAAGCAATTTTTTTAAATTCAAGACAATATCAAGGTGAGCGGACAGATGAATGCACAGCAAGGGGCACCGGAAATACACTTTCATATAGGTGATTTGCCCGAGGATATCCATTTCGGAAGCAGCATTGCTATTGATACGGAAACGCAGGGGCTTAACCTGAACAGGGATCGGTTGTGTGTTGTGCAGCTTTCGGCTGGTGATGGCACCGCGCATCTTGTGCATTTTCCAACTGCCGATTACAGCGCGCCTAATTTGCGACGCATATTATCCGAAGAAGGTGTTACCAAGATTTTCCATTATGCCCGTTTCGATGTGGCGATTATCAGGCGCTATCTGGGGATTGTCTGTACGCCGGTTTATTGCACCAAAATCGCCTCAAAGCTGGTTCGCACCTACACCGATTCTCACAGCCTGAAGACCTTGTGTCATGAGTTGTTGGGGATTGAGCTTTCAAAGGAACAGCAATCATCAGATTGGGCCGCGCCTGATCTGAGCACGGCCCAGCATGCCTACGCTGCCAATGATGTCTTATATTTGCATGCCCTGAAAGATCATCTTGACGGGATGCTTGTTCGGGAAAACCGCCGGGAGCTGGCTGCGGCATGTTATGCTTTTCTGCCAGTTCGCGCAGAGCTGGACATTGCCGGTTGGGGCGAAGTGGATATCTTCCATCACTAATGAATTGAGCTAAAAAACACTATGGAAGTAAACAAAAAAACAGAAGATGCTTTAGAGGCTCCGGAAGTTGCCGAAAGCCAACACGGACGTCAGGATATTGATTCTGCACGACGGGTTTTAGGCAACGAAGCTTCCGCCTTGCTGGCGCTTGCCAACACCCTGGATGATAAATTTATCAAAGCCCTTGATGTGTTATCGGCTGTTACGGGCCGCGTTGTGGTCACTGGTATGGGGAAAAGTGGCCATATTGGCGCCAAAATTGCGGCAAGTCTGGCATCGACCGGAACGCCTGCAATGTTCGTGCACCCGGCAGAAGCAAGTCATGGCGATCTGGGGATGATAACCAAACAGGATGCGATTTTTGCCTTGTCCAATTCCGGGGAGACCTCTGAGCTGGCTGATTTGGTTGTCTATGCCAAACGTTTTAATATCCCTCTGGTTGGTGTGACCGGCAAGGCCGATAGCGCGCTTGCACGGGAATCGACCGTCGCCCTGGTTTATCCCATTGTAGCAGAAGCTTGCCCCATGGGGCTGGCCCCCACAACGTCGACGACCATGATGTTGGGGCTAGGGGATGCCATAGCGGTAGCTTTGCTGGAACGCAAAGGTTTCTCACCAGATGATTTTCAGGTTTTCCACCCTGGCGGAAAGCTCGGCCATCAATTGCTCAAGGTTGGCGAGTTGATGCATTCCGGGAAATCTTTGCCATTGGTCAACGAGCAGACATCGCTTGCTGAAATGATAATGGTGATGACGGAGAAAAGTTTTGGATGTGCGGGTGTTCTGAATGACGATGGAAAGTTGCTGGGTATCTTTACCGATGGTGATTTGCGTCGCGCCTTTGCCAAACCCGATCTTGAAACCCCAGCCGTTGAATTAATGACTCTGGCACCAAAAATGATCTCTCCTATGATGCTTGCCAGCGAGGCCATTCTGATCATGAACGAAAACGCGATCACTACGTTGTTTGTTGTTGAAGATGAAAAGCCTGTTGGAATTGTCCATCTCCATGATTGCTTGCGCGCCGGAGTAGCCTGACGTCATGTCTGAGTTTCTTCCCGCGGAAGATGGCTATCAAACCCCTGTTGTAGATGAAGATGAATCCCGTTCAACGCGATCTTTGCTTAAGGCTGGTCCGATCAGACGCTTGCACCCGTTTTACAGCTATCTGGTTCGAATTTTGAAGGTCATCTTCCCGGTTGTTGCTATCTTGCTGGTTTTGCTTGTGGTCGCCTGGCCATATTTGCAACGAAACACCATGCAGTTCACTCTGGATTTTTCAATGGAAGAAGCCATTAACGAAGATGAGCCCACCATGATCAATCCCCGTTTTACGGGGCTGGATACAAGCCGCCTGCCTTTTTCCATTACGGCAGATATTGCCAGAAATATGATACTGGATACGACACGGGTAGAACTGGAAATGCCAAAAGCTGATATAACCATGTCTGATGGGTCGTGGTTGCTGATAACTGCGCAGGAAGGTGTTTACGGAAGGACAGCCGAAGTGCTGGACTTAAGCGGGAATGTAAATTTGTTTCATGACAAGGGTTATGAAATTACAACAGACGTGGTTCATATAGATTTATTGGATGGAACTGCAGAAAGTGCTACACCCGTCAGTGGGCATGGACCCATCGGGGATTTGAATTCTGAGGGGTTCCGGATGAACAATAAATCGCAAGTGATTCATTTTACCGGTAAGGCTGTGCTGCATTTGTATCCGGATGTTATGGGGAATATGGACAATGAGGTGGATCAATAATGATATGTAATATGAGATCTGCCCTGCAAATGGTGTTGACCGTGTCACTTGTAATATTATCGACAGTTATTTTGACACACCAAAGTGAAGCGCAAAGCCTTAATATCACCAGCGGTGGTGCCGATGGTGGGCCTGTTGAAATTCTGGCAGATGATGGCATCGAGTGGCAGCAGGATGAAAGTATTTTTATTGCCCGGGGTAATGCCCTTGCCACACGCGGCGAAGTTAATGTGCGGGCTGATCTGCTGCGGGCCTATTATTACGATAATGCAGGTTCTACTGAAATCTGGCGAATGGACGCCGAAGGCTCCGTGGTGATCCGTTCTCCGACGGAGAGCGCATTCGGCGATATGGGCGTTTATGATGTGCTCAAAGGTGTGTTGGTTCTAACAGGCAAGAATGTGAAATTTGTCGCTGGAGCAGATATAATTACAGCCAAGCAACAGCTCGAATACTGGGAAAAGAAACAAATGGCCGTTGCCCGTGGCGACGCGGTGGCTGTGCAGGGTGATAAAACTCTGAAAGCGGATGTTCTTGCGGCTCATTTTATCCGCGATGGTTCAGGGGAAACGGTCGTTCAGCGCATTGATGCCTATGATAACGTGCTGATTATTACAACCACCGACAACATTACAGCAGACCGTGGCGTCTATGACGTTCCGAACGGCGTTGCAAATCTAACGGGTAATGTCCGGCTTAAGCGCGGCCAAAATGTCCTGACCGGATGCCGGGCAAAAGTAAATCTTAATACGAATGTCAGTAAACTGTTCTCCTGTGAAGACGGTAGTGGAACACGGGTTCAGGGTGTTTTACAGCCTGAAAACAATTAAGCTATTTAGCTTTTGGCATACTAATTGCTTGCATTGAAACCCTGATAGGTGGAAAACTATTGGTATGAATACCGATGAGGGGAATAATACGCATCCGTTGCAAGACGGGGCGAACGCGCCGCAACTGGTAGCATCCAATGAACGTGGTGGTTTGGTCGCGCATGATCTGGGCAAGCGATTCAAGAAGCGTCCCGTCGTTCGTGGTGTATCATTATCTGTTCAGCGTGGTGAAGTTGTCGGTTTGCTCGGACCCAACGGGGCTGGCAAAACCACCTGTTTCTATATGATCACCGGATTAATTCAGCCAGACCATGGAAGTATTTTCATGGACGGGCAGGATATCAGCTCGTTGCCAATGTATCGCCGTGCAAGACTTGGCATTGGCTATCTGCCGCAGGAAGCTTCTATTTTCCGTGGACTATCCGTTGAAAATAATATTCGGGCCGTTCTGGAAGTCACAGAGCCTCAACGGCAAAAACGTGAAGCCATTCTGGATGCATTACTGGCTGAATTCTCCATCACACATCTTCGTAGAACCCCTTCGCTGGCACTTTCCGGAGGGGAGCGCAGACGTGTTGAAATCGCCCGCGCACTGGCGACAAATCCACACTTCATTTTGCTTGATGAGCCATTCGCCGGGATTGATCCTATCGCTGTTGGTGACATTCGCGATTTGGTTTCTCAGCTAAAAGAACGTGGCATCGGCGTTTTGATTACGGATCACAATGTTCGTGAGACGCTCGATGTAATTGATCGCGCTTATATTATTCACGATGGTATGACGTTGATGGAGGGCGCTCCCTCTGACATTGTAGGTAACGCAGATGTCAGGCGCGTGTATCTTGGTGATCGGTTCAATCTCTGATACCAGCCTTATGATAAATATTCACAACCAGATATTTGACTGTCTGTGTCGGGAGGATCGCACATGGTGCTGACCCCGCGCCTGGAACAACGTCAGTCTCAAACACTTGTGATGACCCCCCAATTGCAACAGGCCATCAAACTGTTGCAAATGAACAACCTTGAATTATCGCAATTTGTTGAGCAGGAGTTGGAAAGCAATCCTCTTCTGGAACGAGATGACAGAGACCGCAACAATGAAGAAGCGGTTGATGCATCCGCACAACAAGATGTCGAGAAAGGGTTGGATGAGCAGGTTGCGCCAGAGGTTGATAATCTGGAACCCATAAATTTTGAGAAACAATCCGACGATGTTGAGATCTCAAATGAAGGCGGGTTGGATGTCGATTATGACAATATGTACAACAACAGCTCAGAGGCCGGGGAAAGTGAGCGTGGGCAGGAATATTCCGACATGTCCATGGGTAACTACAGCAGCAGCGGTGGTGGCACCTTTGACGATTTGCCTGGTCTGGAAGAAACCCTGAGCGAAAAGCCGACCCTGCGCGAACATTTGCTCGATCAATTACACATGGATATTCATGACCCCGTCGATCTAATGATCGGCCAAAATCTGGTCGGTATGGTGGATGGGGCAGGCTACATTAGTAATGATCTGGAAAGCCTTGCCGAGACTCTGGGTTGCGAGCTTGAACGGGTAGAGCATACTCTGGCGCAGTTGCAGGAGTTCGACCCGGTTGGAATATTTGCGCGAGATTTGCGTGAATGCCTTGCTTTGCAATTGCGGGACAAGGACAGGCTTGACCCTGCCATGTCAGCTTTGCTTGATAACCTTGATATGGTTGCCAAACGTGAATTTACATTGCTAACGCGGGCGTGCGGTGTCGATATGGAAGATATCACGGATATGGTCAGCGAGCTTCGCTGTCTTAATCCCAAGCCAGCATTGAACTTTGAGCATGAAATCGTTCAATCTATTACACCGGATGTTATTATGCGGCCCTTGCCTTCGGATATGTATCTGGAGGGTGCAGCAGAAAGTACGGGCTGGATGCTGGAATTAAACACCAATAACCTACCCCGGGTTCTGGTGAATAATCAGTATTATGCAAAGGTTACAAAAGACGCGAATGATAAGAAAGAGCTTGAATATCTAAGCGAGCAATTTCAGACAGCCAATTGGCTGGTCAAGGCCATGCATCAACGAGCCACAACAATTTTAAAGGTTTCCAGCGAGATTGTTCGCCAGCAGGATGGATTTTTCCGCCATGGTGTTCAACATTTGCGGCCGCTGGTGTTGCGTGATATTGCAGAAGTCATTGAAATGCATGAAAGCACGGTTAGCCGCGTGACATCGAACAAATATATAACCACGCCGCGCGGCATCTATGAATTGAAGTACTTTTTCACGTCTTCGCTAGGCAGCTCAACGGGCGGAGA
Organism: Rhodospirillales bacterium; assembly: GCA_018664265.1. Classification (GTDB taxonomy): domain Bacteria; phylum Pseudomonadota; class Alphaproteobacteria; order Rhodospirillales; family Casp-alpha2; genus JABJOR01. The sequence goes on along the minus strand of JABJOR010000135.1, from coordinate 1,540 downwards.
TTCCATTTCTGCTGAATCTGTTCGCCAAAAAATCAAAGAAATGATCGATTCTGAAGATCCAAAGAAAATTCTTTCTGATGACAAGATTGCCGATATTCTAAAAGCAGACGGTACAGACGTTGCCCGAAGGACTGTTGCTAAGTATCGGGAATCATTGAATTTAGGATCATCTGTACAGCGTAGGAGAGAAAAATCTGCGCCAAAATAGCTTAAAAATTCAGGGTTGTTTTTGATCAAGGGAAAGTGATCTGAAAGAAACTCGAAATCATGCTATTGACTTACGGGAGCTGCGAAATTACTTTCCGGGCCTTCGTATAGTCTGGAGCTTGGGCTGCTGAAGTGATATGATAGAGTATTGGTCATTTCTTCGACAGGTAATTCGGGTTCTGGAGTTTCGTGCGAAAACCAAGTGATATATTAATGAAAATGGTACGGTAGTTACTTATGGAAGTTTCCGTTAAGGGGCATAACGTTGATATTGGTGATGCGCTAACAAGCCACATCGAAGATCAACTGCAAACAAACGTTACAAAATATTTTAACAAGGCAATCGATGCCGCAGTGACGATCTCGCGTGAGACGACACATGGTTTTCATGTGGAAATTACTGTGCATCCTTTCCGAGCTATGATCGTTCAGGCTGGGGCGTCAGGTGATGATGCCTATGGTGCCTTCGATGGTGCTCTGGCGCGTATTGCCAAACAGCTACGTCGTTACAAACGCCGTTTGAAGGATCACCACAAATCACGTCCGGAAGATGAATTCCTGGCTGCTCAGCACTTTGTGTTGCAGGCAGAAGGCCATGAGGATGAAGTTTCTGAAGAAGGTGGTCCAGCTATCATTGCTGAAATGGATACAGAAATTGTAACCGTCAGCGTTGGCGATGCTGTTATGCGTATGGATCTGTCGCATTCACATGCTCAGATGTTCCGTAACAGCGCAAGTGGCCGTCTGAACGTGGTTTACCGCCGTGAAGATGGAAACATTGGCTGGATTGATCCAGTAGAAAAGGACAAGGCGGCTGGCGCTTAAGCCGCCCCCTTGTCTGTTGGCAAAAATGAATAGTCATTTGAGGTGTCGTCATGGAGATCTCTGATCTCGTTACGCCTGAGAGTGTCGTATCAAAGCTACGTGCGACAAGCAAAAAACAAGTTCTGCAAGATTTGGCCAGGAAAGCATCTGATGTTACTGGCCAGAACGAACGTGCCATCTTTGAAGTGTTGATGGAACGCGAGCGCCTTGGTACAACAGGCGTTGGCAACGGCATTGCTATTCCACACGGCAAGTTGGCTGATTTAACCACACTGTATGGTGTTTTTGCCCATGTGGAAGAACCGGTTGATTTTCAGGCTATTGATGACCAGCCTGTTGATTTGATTTTCCTGCTTTTAGCGCCTGAATCTGCTGGTGCAGATCACCTGAAGGCATTGGCCAGGGTTTCACGTTTGCTGCGTGATAAATCCATGTGTGAGAAACTGCGCGGAGCAGACAGTGACGATGCGCTGTATGCTTTGTTGGTGGAATCAACCGAGAACCGAGC
>JABJOR010000134.1 GCA_018664265.1 Rhodospirillales bacterium | reverse complement strand
TCCTTGGTGCCATCAAGCGGGTCAACCAGCCAGAAAGGCGTGTTTTCTACATCCGGGATATTACCTTCCGAGGCTGCTTCTTCACTAACAATCGGGAAATTATGCAAAAGTTCGTTAGCCAGTGCTGGCAGGATTATATCTTCAGCAGCCTGATCAGCGGCTGTTACTGGTGAGCTGTCACCTTTTGTTTCCACTTCAAAATCTGTGGCGTAAATCTTCATAATTTCAGCCCCGGCACGGCGGGTAATTTCGGCAACTTGTTTCATCAAGTCCATATCTACGATAACGCTCACGGCACATTCCTTGCTCTGGTAATTTATGTGTCAGAAAGTCCGCCGTACGGTAGTGAATGTCAATATATATTACCCGGAAATCTCTTTGCTTCGTCTTTCGACAAAATCATTCAAAGAGTGAGTAATATCACTATCCATTTCCGGTTGCTGGTAGCTGTCGAGCAGGCGGCGGGTGTGGGCTAGGCCACGAACGTCGGCATTGATGCTGCCTTCTTCCAGCCATTGCTCGTAGGTGTTGTAATCTTGCAGGCGGGATGTGAAGTGGATGTGGGTTCGGGTATATTCTTCACCAATGTAATGACCGCCCGGCTCAACATTCTTGATCAGATCAATCATGGTGTCGGCGCTCTCGAAGTCCATGCCCGTCATCAACTCATGCATGATCTCAGTCAGCTCAATGTCAATGCCAAATTTCATGTAGCTCATGGTTAGCAAGCTGTCGATCATGCCGGCACAATGCACGATAAAGTTGGCTCCTGACAGATGGGTCGTTACCCCGGACAGGGTTGAATCGATACCGGCGTAGATATCGCACCACTTTGACGAGGTTGAATGGGCCGTGGTCCGCAATGGCAGCTTATAAAACCGCGACATCTGTGCCGCCAGCATCTTGAAGTTGCCTAATAGTGGAGACGAGCCCACAGGCGCTCCTGTTCGCATAGACATGGCGCCACTTGGGATGCCCAAAATAACCGGGGCACCCGGGCGAATAATTTGTGTTAGTGCGATAGCGCTCAGGGCTTCGGCAACAGAAACAGCCATAGCTGCAGGCCCGTTGGCAGGCATGGAAGCGCCAATCATGGTGAATGTACTGGCCATGAAAACCTGATTGTTTCTGGCGTAAACCTTCATGGCATCGAGCATGGTTTCATCCCACACCCGTGGGGCGTTCGAGTTGATCAGGCCAACTATCACGGCGTTCTGATCAACAAATTCAGCCCCAAACACTAGCTTTGCCATATCCATAGCATCCTGTGCACGCTCTTTTGATGTGACGGGGCCAAGGACTGGCTTGTCTGACAATTGGAACGCTGCCTGAACCATATGTAGATGTCGAAGATCTATATCAATGTCCTGTGGTTCAACGGTTACCCCGCCATTGATATGCAGGGAGGGTGCGACATGGGTGAGCTTGTAAAAGTTGCACAGGTCTTCAAAGGTTGATGGGCGACGCTTGCCATCAAAGTCCTGAACGAATGGAGCACCATAGCCGGGGGAATTTACTGTGTTACGCCCACCGATGCGGACCGTGCGTTCAGGGTTGCGGGCATGCAGGTCAAATTCTGATGGTGCCTTGCTGATTAAATCAAGAATGACCTCGCGTGAAACTCGCACATTAGCGCCGTCAATCGTGGCACCTGCAGTTTTCCAATATTCCAGAGATTCATCATCGCGAAATTCAATGCCGAGGGTTTCAATAACCCGCATGGCGGCTTCATGGATTTCTTCGATAAAGGCTTCATCATATGGGTCGTAATCGGCAATTTTACGGACAAGTGTCGGGCGTTGCGGCGTTGTCAGGCCATCACGTTCTGCCTGACGGTCTTCGCGCGATCTGCGTTTTCGTCTGCCTGTTGTCTTGTTTGGCATGTTTGCTCTCCCGGCATTTTATAGTTGTTACCTAAAGAGAACGTCCAAAACAGATTTGGGTCAATTGTTAATTGTGTTGGGCAAGGGGGAAGACCAAATAGAGGCTGGGTTTTGTAATTGTGATTGTTTAGCCTCGCCAGCTATAAATCGTTGAGCAGCAAAGGTTTCAGACCAATGATTGGCCGCCATGCCTGCTTTTAATTTAAGCCGCGACAAAAAATTTTCAGGCTTGGGGAGCTGCTCCCAGACAGATGGCAGGAACAGG
>JABJOR010000012.1 GCA_018664265.1 Rhodospirillales bacterium | reverse complement strand
TTACAATTGAAACAAATTCCTCAATTCCTGACATCAAAGTGAAACAGTAAACGGTTAAAACAATCTCATCTTTAATCATGAGAGATACAGGTTATGACTTACGCCAGCTCAAACATTATCCCATCAAAAACAAGCTCTGTTTCGTGTCGGGAGATTCTTCCTATTAGCCATCTGACACAGCAAGACTTACCTGCCATTCAAGATCATCTATTGACCTTGAGTGATGCAGATCGCAATCAGAGATTTCACACCAATTTAAGTGACTATGCCATATTGCAATATACAAATGGACTGGATTTCTCGCGCATGGTCTTCACTGGTTCAATTGAAAAAGAAACAGGAAGAATTGCAGCTTTGGCCGAAGCACATTTCGATAAATCGCATATGCCCACATCAGCCGAAATTTCTATATCTGTATTACCCGAGTATCGAGGCACGGGTATGAGTGCTGATCTGTTGGGGTACCTGCTTTACACGCTCAGGATATGTGGCATTGAAAAAGTTGAGTTCTTCTACCAGCCCCACAACCGGAGCATGGCGAAATTGCTCAGAGCATTTAGAGAACGCCATATTCTGTCCAGCGGTTATACGGTTGTGCAAATGACTCACAACGATGTCATTAATTTTATTGGGCAAAAAAATGATGTGTTCGGTTTTAATCTTGCAGCCTAATACCTGAAGAAATTTTCTAACCAACTTTTTAAGCTGATAGAGCCTTATTGTTACATAGCAAAAATACAATACAGGCTTTTCAAAAAAGCACCTGAAACAAAATCAACAGATAGTCCCCTCACAGCAGGCGTAAGAGTGCCTGCTATCACAACAACACATTAATATTTTAAATTCAAAGGATGTTTCCATGAACCAGATTACCCCTCAAAAAGTTTCCACAGACCATGAGCGTTACGCCCGATGCATTGATATCTCCAAGCGAATTCGTTGGGATATTGACCAGGACGTCCTTCGCGGTCGATCTTTTGACACCACACAGAAATTCTTACCTGACGGACTTTCTAAGGTAAATGAACTTTCGTTTTTATCCGAAGATGAACAACGCTTTCTTAGCCAAGTTCAGGGTCGCACATATGCCAATACCTTTGGCCTTGTTGAACGGTTTATCAATGCCAAGGTGCTTGAAATCAGTCAGGATCACTGGCTTGGTGACCAGATCAAACTGGAAGCCCTGATCCGTTTCAGTGACGAAGAGCTCAAACATCAGGAACTGTTTCGCCGCGTCGACAGAATGTTAGGCGATGTATTACCCACCGGTTACAGCTTCAAGCCAGAACCCGATCCCGTAGCCGAGGTTGTACTTGGTAAAAGCACATGGGCCGTCCTTGGTCTGACCTTGCTTATTGAACTGTTCACCCAGTCTCATTACACAGCAAGTATTGGTCCGGACGTTGATATTTCACCTCTTTTCAAGGATATCTTCAAATTTCATTGGCAAGAAGAAAGCCAGCATGCGGCCCTTGATGCACTCGAATGGCAGCGTATCAATGCCGATATGTCTGATGCAGATCGTGACAAAGCGGTCGATGAGCTTATTGAGCTTGCGGCTGCTGTCGATGGTATTCTTCAGGCGCAATCAATCTCTGACGCTGAATATTTTGAGGCCGCAAATGGTCGCTCGTTTGATGCAGAAGAACTCAATCAGATTCGTGAAGGACTGCTTGCTGCCTATCGTTGGCAGTATATCTTCTCAGGAACTGAACACCCACGTTTCCTTGAGGTCCTCGGTGGCATGATTAATGAAGATCAGGGTAATCGCATTTTTGCGGCCCTTGCTACGCTTTCCTGATATCATTCGCAGTATAAATTTAAGCCCCGACTCCACCTAGAGTCGGGGCTTAATCTTTACAATAAACCTTAACAATATTTACCCATAGATATTTGAATTATAGTGTTTAATATGGCTGCAACTTGGGCAATGAAACGCCCATGATTAAAATCATGAATTGAACACCATAATGCTTAAGGGGCTTTAGAGGAATGTCAGGGAAAGTTGAATATACGCTAGGGACATCCTCAACAAATGAGAAAACACTAGATGTGTCCGCCATATACGATCAAGGCGTAGCCTTGCGAGAAACAGGACAACAAGAACAGGCAATCAAATGTTTTCTGAATGTGCTGGCACTAGATGAAAAACACGCCAGGGCACATGGAAACTTAGGTTTGTCACTAGCTGATTTGGGGCGCTTTGACGAAGGACAGAAACACTATCTCAAGGCCGTCGAGCTGGACCCCAATTACGGGGAAGCCTGGCGCGGGTTGGCTAATACCGGGTATTTCGACACAGAACCCACACAGCTATTAAAAATGGACGATGCCTTTAACATAACTGACGTTCCCGCAGAGGACCGTATTCATCTAGGCTTTGGCCTGGCGAAAGTTTATGAAGACTTGCACCGTTATGATGAAGCATTTTCATGCCTGAAAACAGCGAACAGGCTGAAACGCGACAGCATTTCTTTTGATATAGAAAAAAGCGCCGCGATGGTGCAAAGCCTTATTAAACACTTTGATCGATCTTTGTTTAATCACCATACAGGATCAGGTCGAAATGATAAAACGCCGATATTTGTCCTCGGTATGCCAAGGTCCGGAACCACACTGGTTGAGCAAATTCTCGCCAGCCACCCGACGGTCCATGGCGCTGGCGAGCAACCCTATGTAGAAGCAACACTGAACAATGTGTTTAAGAAATATCGTATCGCGTTCCCCGCGGGGTTAATGAAAACGGGAGTAGAAACCTTTCATATTCTGGCCGATGAGTATTTGGAAAAACTCCGAAGCCACGATGAAGAAGCAGATCGCATCACCGACAAGATGCTCGGTAACTTTATGCTCATTGGTCTTATTCACCTCATGTTGCCCAATGCCAAGATCGTTCATGTTCGCCGCGATCCTCTTGATAACTGCTTTTCCATTTACTCCCGATTATTTGCCAAGACACATTTGTATTCGTACGATTTGGAAGAATTGGCAACTTTTTATGGCTTGTATCGTTCCTTGATGGATCATTGGCATACGGTCTTGCCCGGATGCATGCTGGATTTTTCCTATGAAGCCCTGATCACCGATCCTGAACAGCAAACCAAAAATTTACTGGCGTACTGCGACCTGCCGTTTGATGAACGTTGCCTGCGCCCCCATCAAACCAAACGGACCATCCTGACGGCGAGCAATTTTCAGGTCCGCCAGCCCATTAATACTGCGTCCATAGAACGCTGGCGGAATTTTGAACCCCATCTGGACTCCCTTCAAGAATCACTCCGTGAATTCCTGGAGTAATTTTCCAAGCAAAGTTCACAAATATTTTATACAATGAAACCACCATATGAGGTTCCTTGGAAAAATAGAGCAAAACGCTATGGACAGTTTTTTTTACTGTGTTGGATTACCAAAATCAGGCACCACATTCCTACAGCGAACCCTGAATTTGCATCCGCAAATTTCCTGCCCGTCCGAACATAATCTGGAGCAATTGAAGACAGCACTTGGACAAGCCTATATCCAGTATAATGAAACTCTGGATATTGTAGATCGTAGGACCGGTGGACAAGGGGCCAAACATGTTGATGTGCCGGCACTTAAGAAAACCCTCAAGGCCGCAATTCTCGCCATAGCGGAAAGCGCTGGGCAAGGGAAACCCGTATGCGGGTTAAGCGATAATTCAATTTTGGCACATTTACCGTTTTATTCTGAATTGCTCGACCACCCCCCAATAATTTTTATCATCAGAAACCCTATTGACCAGAGCTTGTCCGCATGGCGGCATAATCATCGGTTGGCAAAAGAAGAGAACAATCGAGAGCATGTGGAAATAATGTACCAGCACGGTGAAACAGTCGAAAGTTGGCTCATTTACTGCGCCCACTTATTTAACACTATGGTGAATAAGCTCACCCAAATCATCAAAACACACGATAATGTTCTTCTTGTTCGTTACGAGGCCCTCGTCGACAACAAAGCAAGTGAGCTTAACCGTATAATCGAAAAACTGGGCGGAGACACCAACTCAATTATTATTGATAGCATCGTTCAAGATAGCAGCCTGAAACAAATGTCAGAAAGCTCAACGCACGTAGATTTCTTCGGCGAAGGCAGCACAGAATTGGGCGGGGAGAATATTTCAGAAGAACTCCGCAAGGAAATATTGGCAATCTGCGCCCCGGCAATGAAAGAAATCGGCTATTCTATAGAAGACTAACCCCAACAGCCAAAAAGCCCCGGTTCACAGAAGAACCGGGGCTTTTGAATTGGTAGCGGAGGAGGGACTCGAACCCCCGACACGCGGATTATGATTCCGCTGAATAGGCTAGAAAATAAGGACTTTTCAGTACAAATTGGAATATATTCCACTTTGACAAAACTTTGACAATCAATATATTAGAGAACGTAAGTTTGACAATACTTTGACATATTGGAAGCCATGTATGGCTGAATTGAAGACATGGCGAGATGAATTCGAACTCTGTGACGGCGCAGTGATCATTGGGCGATATCGTCGTCGCTATCCCAAATCCAAGACATGGTATTACCGTTTCTGGGTGCCCGGTATCGAAAAGATGATCACCCGTTCCACAAAGACGCGAGATCGCTCCGAAGCAACTCAGATCGCCACAGATGCATGGTATGATGCTCGTGCGAGGATCAGGGCCAATCGCCCGGTAATCGACAATACATGGTCAGTGATGTTCGAGCGATACCGCAAGGAACGAGAACAAGAACTTCAACGGAACAATCACACTAAGGGGTACAACGACCGCTTGTTGAGTGCTCTCACTTTGTATGTCGAACGGTTCTTTTCCAAAAAGAAGATCAATGATCTGACACAGGATGGACTAGACGACTTCTGGAATTGGCGGATTGCTTTTTGGACTACTGCCGAGGGTAAGAAAGTTCGTGATGAAAAGAACATTCGACGGGTTGCCAAGGACCCCTCGGTTGATCAACTAAAGGAGTGCATCCCTGTTCTGAAACGGATGATTGAACTCGCCAAGGGTTCGGGCGATCTGCCAGACGGTCGAGATCTGAAGGTAAGGAACCCAAAGAAGGCGAAAAGACAGAATACAGGTGAGCACAAAGTCCCCCACCTCACTCGTGAACAATGGCACAAGTACCACAAGTATTTGCCTATTTGGGGTACCCAGATCAATGGCAAGAATGGTGAATGTCTATGGGTAAATCGGCAATATCGCCGCCGCATGTTCCGAGTCTACTTTGAACTTATGACTGCAACTGGAATGAGAATGCAGTCGGCACAACTTCTGAAGTGGCGACACGTGAACTATCAATCTGCGGGTCTATCGTTCACTGCACAAGGCAAAAACCACAAATACTTTCCGGTGGCCCCCTCCTCCATTGCTGTGTTGTTAAGCGAATGGCGGAATGACCCAGACAACCATTGGACCGACGCAAGTGATCATGTGTTTGTCTGGGCTAATGGTCTTGCACCAGAAGATGAACAATTCGACTCATTGTTCAAGCAACTCCAAAAAACAATGGAGTCGGCCACTGATTACTCAGGCGTGACCCATGACAATGACGACAGACTGATCAAGTGCAACAGTTTTCGACACACCTATGCAGTTTGGCACCGGATGTATTTCGGAACGAAAATCGAGGACATAGCAGATCAGATGGGCAATACACATCGAATATGTCACAAGCACTACGCACAAATTAAACCTATCTACTTGATGGATGAACTAGCCAAAGAACTCAGTGGTGATCAACTGTCCCTAGTGGAGCGACTAGAAGAAGACGAAATGCTCTGCCAGATGATCCTATCTCGAAAGATGCAAGGGGTCAGCTACTCCATCACAGAACTGGCTGAGTCAGTTGCAAGGCGGAACGGCTGGATACTAGATAACGTACATGACGGCAAGGCGAGCGAATGATGCCAATCCATACAATGGTGATGGCGACCATGTATTTAGTCAGGATAATGTGTATTAGTTCCGACCTGATCTGACACT
>JABJOR010000133.1 GCA_018664265.1 Rhodospirillales bacterium | reverse complement strand
GGGTTAAAGCCGCCAGGGCTACCTTCTGAGCAAAATACAAGAGTTTTCGCAGAAGCAATCCCAGGAAGCGATAGGGCCATAACTGCCGCAGCAGCTACACCGACTATCGCACCAAAAAAACGAGGTTTCATATTATTTTCTCCCTGTGAATAGTCATAACCATCAACATGACAGACTGGCTATTCATCTTTATTTTTGAAGGTATTATAGTTACCTTCAAGTAAAGGGAGGTCAAACACAAACGCAGCTATTAAGAACGAAATAATAGCATATTTATACTGTTAGGAAAAAAAGTTTACTGGTTCTAATCAGGCTCGGCGATAAAAATCGCGATTAAGCAAAGTTGACTCAGATAAAGTGCGCTGACGTGTTTGCTGGCCTTCTTTGCAAACCTGAAAATGAGGAATCGACGTTACATCACTTCCTTCACCCGTCACGACCCATACTGTGTGCGCATCATCGGATTTGACAAACCGATCACCGATTTTAACACCACTGGAAGACTTTACTTTACCAAACACGAAACGGTTATCCTCAAGAGCCTGAGATTATCAAGAACTGCTGCCGAAAAGCAGCGATGTGCAGTCGATACTTGCAAATGCTCGGCTAATCAAGCACTACAAACAAATAAATGAAATTATTATTTACCGAACGCCTTAAAATACGATTGTACTACTTTTCATGACAAAACGAAACACCCGAATTAACCTTCCTGCAAGTCCGTCTGTTGTCGCAACGGCGCGTGGCGCTATCTGGTTAAGTGAAGATGGTGAAGTAGAATTGTTGGGCAGGGACGCCCTGTCCAATCGTCTGACGGATGACGTTATTCCATATGTTTGTCATGCCAAGGCAACAGCGCGGCGACTGAAGATCAAGCCTTTTGCAGGCCTGGACGTGCTGGAGCTGTTTGCCTTTGCCCGACCAGCTGAATTTTGCCTGCCGACCCCGCGTGGATTGGCTCAGGCGCTTGACCTGCCCTTGCCGCCTTCCCATGAAGACGAGGCCCTGCTTTTATCGCGCGCAGCGGCTGTTTTGATTGATGATATCGCCAGCCAGACCTCTGTTCCCGTCAAAACCACCACAGCCATAGCCTGGGCCATGGCTGAAGCACAGTGGGTATGGGGACCAGCCGTGCTAGACGCCATTGCTCGCGGTTGGGGAGATGCGGGCCTGCCGGAACCTAAAAACAAGATTACGGGCCTGAAAGTCTGGACTGTGCTCGCGGAATGGGAGGAAGGTGCTCCCGAACCACCGCCGGAAAATCGTCCGGTTGAAGCCGTTGAGGCCCGTGCCAGACTGGTCCAGTTGTTGGGCAGCACATCTGAGAAACGCACAACTCAAACCCAGTACACCGAAAAAGCCGCCAAAGCCTTTGCTCCGCGTGAAGAAGTCGATAAACCCCACGTTGTTATTGCCGAGGCTGGTACAGGAATCGGTAAAACCCTGGGCTACATTGCCCCGGCCAGTGTCTGGGCAGAAAAAAACCGGGGCGCTGTATGGCTCAGCACCTATACACGTAACCTGCAACGCCAGCTTGATGGCGAGTTGGATCGCCTGTGCCCCATCCCCGATGACAAAGCCGCCCGGGTAGTCATCCGAAAGGGCCGCGAGAACTATCTTTGCCTGTTAAATTTTGAAGAAGCCGTTGGAAGCGCACCAACCAGCCAATTAGATGCCACCATTCACCTTGGATTGATGGCACGCTGGATGCTGGCATCACGAGATGGCGACATGGTCGGCGGTGATTTCCCTGCATGGCTGAGCGATTTGCTGGGCCGTGCCCAAACGCTTGATTTGACCGATACCCGTGGTGAATGCACCTATTCGGCCTGCCCCCATTATAAAAAATGCTTTATCGAGCATTCCCAGCGCCGGGCAAGACGCGCCGATATTGTTGTCGCCAATCATGCACTGGTCATGATCCACGCTGCCCTGGGAGGCAGTGAAAACGTTGCCGACGGGACCTTGCCGACCCGCTACGTGTTTGATGAAGGCCACCACCTTTTTGACGCAGCCGACAGCGCCTTTGCAGCCCATTTGAGCGGGTTTGAAACCCAAGAACTTCGAAGATGGCTGATCGGTGCAGAAGCCGGCAGCAGGTCACGCTCACGCGGCTTAAAAACCAGATTGGCCGATCTGATTGCTGGCGATGGCGAAGCAGAAGAAGCCCTTGATGAAGTCATGCGCGCTGCCCACGCCTTGCCCTCGGCTGGCTGGCAGCAACGCATCAGTGCAGGAAATCCCAATGGCCCGGCAGAAAGCTTCCTCGCCAAGGTGCGTCAGCAGGTCTATGCCCGTGATGGCGACGGAAACAATGCCTACAGTCTGGAAACTGGCACCCATCCACCCGTAGAAGGCTTGCTTGATATTGCAGGAGAGTTGGGTGCCGCCCTAAAACGACTCGCCCGGCCTCTCAGAGCCCTGATTTCCAACCTGTTCGCCACTATGGACCGCGAAGCCGAGACCATGGACAGTGCGACGCGCAACCGGATTGAAGCCGTCGCACGTGGCATTGAACGTCGGGCAATCATGCCACTTAAAGCCTGGCAGGACATGGTGCAGTCTTTGCAAAGTGACACACCCGAGGCCTTTGTTGACTGGTTCAGTGTTGAACGCCGCGCTGGCAGAGACGCCGACGTTGGCATGCATCGCCACTGGATTGACCCGACCAAGCCCTTCGTGGAAACAGTTATCGAGCCATCCCATGGCGCGTTGATCACATCGGCAACCTTGCGTGATGGCGAAGGCTGGGACAGCGCCATAGACAGAACCGGGGCCGGGCACCTGGGCACACCTGCCCTTTTTGAAAACTTTCCTTCACCCTTTAAATATACGGACACGACCAAGGTTCTTATCGTGAATGATGTTAAAAAAACCGATGCGGGTCAGGTCGCCGCAGCCTTTCGGACCTTGTTTCAGGCTTCCGGTGGTGGCGGACTAGGGCTGTTTACCGCTATCAATCGGCTGCGTACGGTACATGATCGCATCGCCTCTGATCTCGACCAATCGGGTATTGAGCTTCTGGCCCAGCATGTGGACCCGCTTGATATTGGAACCCTTGTCGATATTTTCCGGGCCGAGGAAGACGCCTGTTTGTTGGGGACTGACGCCGTCCGTGATGGTGTGGATGTACCAGGCCGCTCGCTCAGGCTGATCGTGTTTGATCGGGTACCGTGGCCCCGGCCGACAATTTTACACCGCGCACGCCGCAGTCAGTTCGGCGGCAGCAAACACGATGAAATGCTGTGTCGCATGCGCCTGAAACAGGCTTATGGCCGCCTGATCCGGCGCAACACGGACCATGGAATATTTGTAATGCTGGATGGTGCCATGCCCTCCCGCCTGCTTGATGCTTTCCCGGAAGGGGTAGAGGTCATACGCACTGGATTGGCTGAGGCCGCGGAGATCACACGGGAATTTTTGGCAAGATAGGTTAAAGAGAAGAAAATCACAGAGAGACACAGAAATAATAGCTGTAAATACAGAGGCAGGTTTTATGGGGTATAAGACAAGCGATCTTCCAGCCCTTGGCTTTTGAAAAATGCTGCAAGAGACCCATCATGAGATGCCAAGTCTAAAATATCATTTATTTCATTTGCTGATATGGGGCTAGCCTTACCCACGAGAGCTTTCAAATGATATATCTGGTCAAGCTTCTCTGATATGAGCAACTGTGCCTTCTCGTCAGGGTGCTTTGCCAAGTACTGGTTCAAAAAGGACTGTGCTATCAGTGCAACATCTACTCTGTCTCGCAGGATCAGCTCAATAAGGCTATCGTGTGTAGAATTGAAGACTACATTGAAATTCTCCCTTAACCAGTCAGGGTCTGCGTTAAAGTCGGCAAATCCGTAATGATATCCAGGTATTAATGCGATAGATTTGTCTGAAATTGATTTGAAATAATCTTGCGTTCGGCCTTCAGTTGATTTTGCAACAATGACTTCACCCCCTTGCATAATCTCTTTTGTTTCAATGAACTCAACACCAGAATCGTTCCAACCCCATTCCGGTGCTTCAAACAAAATCATATGGATATAGCTTGCTTCAAGTAACTGATAACGTCTTTTTGCCGGGATATTACTTATGGAAAAATGATACTTTTCCTGACGGGTATTTAACCAGTTTATGAAATCAACTGTCAGGCCGCTATTTCCTTCAGCATTAAAAAATGGTGGAAAAATATATGCGCCAACCTTCACTTCCTCAACGGGGTCTTCTGCATAAGAAGATTCCAGCGTACTCAATAATGAGAAAGCAAATATAAGTATTACTAACATTATATGTTGCTTGAAATTAGTTCGAATTTTAATCACCTGCTCTCCAATAATATTGAATATTACCGTCGATTATAATAAGAAACAAAGATTACCTTACATTCCCAAAACCAGACATAATCATACACAATCGTATTGGATTTAGAAGGATTATTTCCCCTACTAAATTTAAGGGATTAATGGGAGGGGCTGAATATCGTGTTTCAATTTCACCTGATATCCAATGGGTCTCTACAGAACACTTCAATTTCACTAAATTCATTTTTGATGTAATTGATGCCTGTAAACGCGTTTTTGAACGCCTTGAAGCATTGTATCTTTGTCCCGGGTAGCACCCAAGCGTTCGGCAACTCTGATTGATGGCTTATTTTCTACTGAAACAAAGCTCATTATTGAAACACCTTTAACCTCAATCGCCCAATCCCTGACAGCCGATGCGGCTTCCGTTGCATAACCTTTTCCATGAAAACCCTGAAAAATGCTCCAGTACAATTCAGGTTCGTCAAAATCGTGCGGATGC
>JABJOR010000132.1 GCA_018664265.1 Rhodospirillales bacterium | reverse complement strand
GCTATTCTTCTTCATAAAGCAAGTTTATGAATACACAGGACAGTCTTAATCTAAGTACCCAATAAATTGGGCACCGTATAATACTGCTTCACGACTTTCGCCGCCCGCGTATCCCTTCCTGATTCACAATGTAAAAGAACGAGAAGTCAAAAAACTCCTGACCGCAACTTGTTGCAGCCAACGTCCACACATACGTATGATCCGATTTAAAACTTGTTCGAAACCGACAACAGAGAATGCACATCGCCGGAGCGCAGCATTATAATGAGGTGTCTTCCGAAATTCAACCTCTTGTTTGAGGTTTCATTATCACAGCTTGTTTGCTGCGCGGTGACGGTGGTATAGGGGGATGGGCAGAGAGTGTCTAGCATCTTTGTAGTTTTTTTTTATCTTTTTTTCATAGCCGGAGAGAAACCTTGGAAAACCGCCATTTTTTAACCTCAGCATTCGTTCTGGCCATCGTCACTTTGCCAATGGTTAGCGGGTGCTCCCAGACAGCTTCATTCAAACCAGAGACTCAAATCGTCGCAGCAGACGGTACAATCACCACATCGGAGCCTGCACCAGGTTTCACACAGATACCTGACCTGCCTTTCCCGACAGGCGCCAAAATGAATATTGAGCGCACATTCATCGTTGGAAGTGGTGATAGCTGGTATGGCCAGACAATGATCGAGACCTCATCCGGTGCCAATGCGACCTTTGATTTCTACAAACAAAAATTGACGGAATATGACTGGACTGAAGTATCCTCAGTTCGTGCACAGACAAGCATCCTGACCTATATGCGCAGCAACAGGGTTCTATCCATACAGATCAGCCAGACGCGACTGGGCAAGGCTGAGATTATGATTACAGTTTCCCCGAGAGAAGGAAGTGACGGTTTATAACAACCGAACTATCGCTGGAAAGTTATCCGAATTCAGCAAATGTAGGATCGCAGAACTGGCGGCGGCTCTTCAACTCGCCACAAGTGCTCTTGGCTTCATCGCCAGAGCTAAATGGTCCTGCAATCAGGCGGAAATACACACCCTTTGATCCCAAATCAACTTCCAGAATCGTATGACGAAGATCGCTTAAAATATTCTGATGCGCCCGCTTCAACTGAGCCCAGCCACGTTCAGCCTGCTTGTTAGAGCGATAGGAGGCTAAATGAATGCTCGCCTGTGGCCCACTTAAGGCAGCAGGTTGAAGCTCTGACGGAGCGCTCAGGCTCATAACGTCTCCAGCGGTATTCACCTCGGGTTGAGAAGGTTGCATAGCGCCTTCAATAGCGGCCCGCTCACGGGCGTATTCATCAGAGGTAATAAACCCGGCGTCACGCAACATTTCCATACGCCGAACCATATCGGCAGCTTGCATTATTCCCTGAGGTGGAAGACCAGGATTAGCAACCACAACAGGTGCTGCCGGCATTAAGGCATCCAGTATCATGGATCGTTCGGCCGTATGTTGGGATACTGTAATCGCGCGCATCTCGAGCGCTCGGCCAATGGCGTGCAAACGATCGCTAATTTGCAGAGTTGTCGGCACAACACGATTAAGCCCTGCAGACGGAGGCGGCGATGTCAGAGGCAGGAGCGCCCCAATATTTGCCTGCCTTCGCGTCAAATACTCATCCGGTGTAATTAAAGCCTGATCCCGCAATGCCCTGATTGTTGTGAAGCGGGAGATGATATTTTTATCTCCACCGCCAAATCCTGTGATATCTGAGTTCATCGTTGGCGCAGGTTCTTGCGTCACACCCATGGCCTGTAAACCTGAGGATTGCCCATCGACAACAGGAAACATAACCGAAGACGATACCAGAGGCGTTCCACCGATTTGGGATTGAGCCGTTGTTGGCACGCCATACATAGTTTGAGCCACGGGTTGATTGGCGGTCCCGACAGCGCTGTTTGCCATATTGCCTAATACCCCGCCGCTCTCCAGTAGAGCCAGATTAACACTGGCAACCCGGGCGACAGAGTTGGTAGAAATATCGTTCAAATTGATAAACTGTTCCGATTCCGGTGGGCGTAACGCCAACACAGCCTCATACATTTCACGGGCTTTTATCAGTTGCCCTGTATTGTGATAAAGAATCGCTGCGCCAAGCAAAGCATGATAATCGCGCGGATTTTTATCAAGAGCCGCGCGGAAATGCGATTCAGCAGCAAGATAATTACCCTTGGACATTTCGGCAATGCCAAGTTCCGCAGCCTCATTTCCCGACATCGGGCCGCCTTCCCAGAATTTAACATCCAGCATACTGCCGCCTTCACGGATAACACCGCAGGCCGAGACACTGATTGCCAATGATGCAATGATCGAAACAATAACAGCCTTGTGTAAACGCAGATTGCTCAATGTGATGCTCCCGAAAGATAGACCTGAATGCTTGCTGCTTCTTATGCAGCATTAAGCCAGTGGAGTATAGAGCACAACATTTCGTGCCTCAACTATATCACCCACACAATTCATAGACATACCCCAACTCAGCCCTGTTTTTGTGAAGAAACCGGGGTTTTTAAAGAAAAAGCTCTATCTGGAAATGAATTCACAGGCGATTCTTGCTCAATTCAAGGTCAAATAACTAGTATTTCTAAATATTCATTATTTCGATTCGCAATTCCATCTATGCAAGAATCACTTTAGATCACACTGCATAACAAGCGGCGTATCACTTTGCCCGGGGATTCGGTTGCCCTTATCCTGAAATCCCAGATCAGCGTAAATAGCCCGCGCCATTTCCAGTCGAGCAAGTGTTTCAAGCTGTATAGTCTCGTAGCCAGCCTTAGTTGCATAATCAAGAATCGCGACAGACAGGGCTCGTCCGATTCCCATGCCACGGGATTTGGGTAAAACATAAAGGCGTTTTAGTTCACAAGTGTTAGTCTCTAGATCTAACGGAATCAATCCAACAACGCCCAAAACATCACCGTCACACCGCGCCATTAGCAAACATCCAGTGGGTTCGCTGTAATCCCCAGGCAAAGTATTCAATTCTGCTTCAAAATCATGGAAGCAGCAGGCCTCTCCCAGCCAGTTTTGATATTCTGTAAACAGATCAACGACGATCTCACGATCATTCGACCAACTCGCTGGCGATATGGTCACACCTTGAGAATCCATCACACCATAATCTCCCCAACCATATAAAGAACCGCCCTTCCCCCGATTTTTACACGTGCGCCATCCAGTTCACACTGCAAAGCACCGCCACGTTTCGAAATCTGGCGTGCAGATAAAACTGTCTTGCCCAGACGGTTCGCCCAATACGGCACAGACACACAATGCGCCGAGCCCGTCACGGGATCTTCCAGAATTCCAACATGAGGGGCAAAGTAACGTGATACGAAATCACAATCTTCATCATCACCCAAAGCCGTCACGATTAATCCATCCCCTGCCATGGAAGCGATATATTCCATATCAGGATCAAGGTTTCTGACCTCTGTTTCATTGGCTAATTCAGCTAGAAACTTGCCTTCATTATCCTGCGCTCTATACAAATTGATCGGCACAACACCGATGGCCTTTTCCAGACCATCCAGAATCGGCACGGCGACTGGTGGCAACGCCGGGAAATCCAAAACAAGCTCACCTCCATCAGAACGACTAACATCCAAACGCCCGCTTCGTGTGGAGAAAGAAACTGCTTTTAAGGATGAGTTGAGCTTTTCAAAAATAACGAAAGAGCTGGCAAGCGTGGCATGACCACACAGGTCCACTTCAATGGCCGGGGTAAACCAGCGCAATGCGTAGTCTTCACCATTCTCGCCACCGGGAACAATGTATGCTGTCTCGGATAAATTGTTTTCCATGGCGATGGATTGAAGCACGTCATCAGCAAGCCACTTATCCAGAGGGCAAACCGCTGCCGGGTTTCCGCCAAACAACTCACTGGTAAAAGCATCAACTTGATAGATAGGAATTCTGTTCATGATTTACCTCACCCTGCCACAGCACGGGCGATAGCATCACCCAGTTCTACTGTGCTGGCCTCACCACCCATATCGGGCGTCTTCACATCACTGTCACGCAAGACTGTCTCAATGGCCGTTTCAATAGCTGATGCAGCCTCAGATTCCCCCAGATGATCAAGCATCATACCAGCCGACCAGATCTCACCTATGGGGTTGGAAATCAATTGCCCATGAATATCAGGGGCAGAACCATGGACGGGCTCGAACATGGAAGGATAATTTTTTTCCGGATTGATATTACCACCCGGCGCTATGGCAATTGTGCCCGTAACCGCTGGTCCCAGATCAGATAAAATATCGCCGAACAAGTTTGAGGCCACAACCACATCAAACCAGTCCGGGTTACGAACAAATTGTGCGGTCATGATATCAATATGGAATTGCGCCGTTTCAATATCAGGATATTCCGTGCTGATTGTCTCAAACTGTTTATCCCAATAGGGCATGGAATGAATAATACCATTTGATTTGGTGGCAGAACTAACATGCTTTCGTTTACGTTTTTGGGCCAAATCAAAAGCATAGCGCATGATCCGGTGGGTGCCTTTTCTTGAGAATATGGATTGTTGCTGGGCGAACTCATTTTCTGTTCCAGCAAAAACTACGCCTCCAATATCTGAGTACTCACCCTCGTTATTCTCACGCACGATCATCATATCGATATCACCGGGCACACGGCCTTTAAGCGGGCAGTCAATGCCATCGAACAAACGCACCGGGCGTAAATTTACATATTGATGGAACTCACGGCGAATAGGAATCAACAAGCCCCAGAGAGAAACATGATCGGCTACTCCGGGATAGCCCACTGCGCCCAGTAAAATAGCATCATGGTTTCTGATTTGATCAAGGCCATCGTCGGGCATCATGGAACCGAGCTTATGAAAGCGCTCGCAACTCCAGTCAAAATCGTCAAACTTGTAGGATATATCAAATCGGCGTCCAACGGCTTCCAGAACCTTGATAGCCTCAGGAACAACTTCGTTACCGATTCCATCTCCCGGAATAACGGCAATTGTATAAAAATTTTTGTCAGTCATTATCAAAAACCAAATTTACACGACGATTGTGCTTACCTTTATTCTCAATTTTGCCTATTTTCACACGCCCAATTTCTGATGTTGAGAGGACATGTGTTCCACCACAGGGCTGCAAATCAATTTGGTCAATTTCCATAAGGCGAACCATGCCATGGCCTGTCGGTGGTTGTACCGACATGGTGCGAACCAATTCAGGGCGCTCTTCCAGTTCCTGATCAGAAATCCATGAAGCTCGAACAGAATGATCTTCGGTAATTAATCTATTGAGTTCTTCAGTCAGATGCTCTTTATCAAGGACCAGATCGCCGAGGTCAAAATCCATTCGACTTTTAACGGCTCCCACCGCTGCGCCATTGATTTTAGCATTAACAAGCGAAAGCATCAGATGGAGCAACGTATGCATCCGCATATGAGCGTACCGTCGGTCCCAGTCCAATTCCACTGTGACAGAATCACCAATAGCCGGTAATTCAACACCCTCTTCAATCAGATGAACAATCGATCCGGCAACATCGCCCTTACCCTTAAGTGTTTGGGTAATGCGTATTTGCGTGCCACCTGCGACATTCAAAATTCCTGTATCACCAGGTTGCCCTCCCCCTTCGGGATAGAAAACGGTGCGATCTAGAATAACACCATCTTCCGTATGGGCCGTAACGTGTGCCTCACACGATTTTACATATGCATCTTCTCGGAAAATTTCTTCTGTCATTATGTTCTCCAACAGAAACCAAAATCTCACACAGCCTAAATCAAATTTTGTTTATAGGAAACACGACTGTTAAGTGAAGATTTCTAAATTTCCCAAAACGGTTTGGCAATTTCAAGCATTGCGTCTTCGCGGGTTATGCCGATATCTCTCAACTCATAATCCGTCAATGTTGCCAAATCATGACGCTGCTGATTAACCTCAGCCCATTGGCGCATAACAGGGATAAATCCACCGCTCAAGAAATTGGCAAAGAAGGTTAAAGCTTCACTGGCTCTTGGGCTGGATGATTCTTTCAATGTGGTATTCATGGTGCTCACTCCTTACAGGGGTACAATGTGTAACAATATTGATTATTGTCTTGATACAATTTCAAATCAATTGTAACATTGTTACCATGACAAATTGGCTCCCAGATATATCCGACGCTCAAACCACCAAATATTTGGCATTGGCAGATGAAATCGCCAGTGCCATCAAGGATGGCTCACTGCCGCCAGGCACTAAGATGCCACCTCAGCGAAATTTAGCCTACGATATCGGTGTAACGCTGGGAACGGTTTCTCGTGGCTACAAAGAAGCAGAACGTCGAGGCTTAATCGGTGGAGAAGTTGGCCGGGGAACTTTTGTTTTAGGAAACAGACCACGACAGACAGATGATTACCTAATTCCCGATGATGATCTCCCTGCTGGCGTTATCGATCTTGGCCGGGCAATTCCAATTCCGGGACGAGCCGGAGCAGCCCTGGCAGAATCCATGGCAGAAATCGCCCAGGACCCTAATATTGATGCCTTGTGTAATTATCAACTCAATACAGGCATGGCCCCGCACCTTGAGGTTGGCGCGACATGGATGGAACGCCAAGGGGTGGATCATGCAAGCGCGGATCGCATTACAATCACCAGCGGTACTCAACATGGAATAATGGCTTGCCTGATGGCATTAACCAACCCAGGCGATACCATCCTGGTTGATACGCTGACGTACCCAGGCATTATTCATCTTGCGCGAAGTTTTGGATATAGGCTGGAAACTGTCGCCGCAGATGAAAACGGCATGATTCCTGAAGCATTGGAAGAAGCCTGCCGCAGGTATGCACCCAGCATGCTCTATTTCATGCCCAACTTGCATAACCCGACAGCCATATCCATGCCAGCGGATCGCCGAATTGAGATCGCTGAAGTCGCAAAAAAGACCGGACTGTTTATTCTTGAAGACGACATTTGGGGGCCATTGATCAATACAAATACGCCTTTGATCACGAACCTTCTTCCGGATCAAACGTTCTATCTTTCATCCTTTTCAAAGTGCATGGCTCCGGGACTTCGGATCGGGTATATCCATGGACCATCCCGCTTGACTGAGAGACTACGCGCCTCCATTCGCGTGAGCTGCTGGATGCCGCCGCCTTTAATGGCGGAGGTTACCCGACGCTGGATCTTGGATGGCACAGGGGACGAACTCATAAACTGGCAACGAGAGCAAACCACTCTGCGCTCAGATGCAGCTTTGGCTTGTTTAACAAACCACAAAGTCAGTTACTATCCGGGTGCGCATCATCTATGGCTGGAATTGCCTGAACCATGGAATGCCCGAGATTTTAAATCCCGTGCGGAAGAACGTGGGGTGAGAATTTTTGCATCAGACGCATTTGCTGTCGATCGCCACAAAGCACCCGATGCTATTCGCTTAAGCTTTGGGCGACCAGATACCGTTGAGGAAATCGTAAAAGGCATGACCATACTCACTGAAATCCTCGACGAGGATCCAGAGAGCAATTTCAATATTCTCTAGTTATGAGTTAACCGTATGCGCGTGATTTAACGGCCCGTGGCCCTGCCCATAACCGGGGGCTGTTTCAATAGCTTTGTGGACATAATCACGGGCGCGCACTACAGCGCTTTTCATATCCATTCCTGCAGCAACACCCGCCGCAATAGCAGAGGCCAGTGTACAGCCAGTGCCATGGGTATGATTGGTTTGAATACGCGGGCTTTCAAAAATATCAATTGTGTTTTCACCGTGCAGGAGAACATCGCTCAGCACACCACTTTGCTCATCAACATGTCCGCCCTTGATCAGAACAGCCTTTGGCCCCAGAGCAGAAAGATTAAGCGCTACTTCCATGGCATCATCACGGGAATTTACATCCATACCCGTCAAGGCGGTTGCTTCCGGTGCATTGGGTGTCAGCACACTCGCGCGTGGAATAATTTTTTCCCGCATGGCCTCCACAGCATCCGGCGACAATAATGATGAGCCACCCTTCGCTACCATCACAGGATCAACAACCAACGGAATATCCGTGCCAAAATCATCAAGGGCACGCACCACCACGTCAATAATTTCAATACGGTGCAGCATCCCTGTCTTGATACAATCGGCACCTAGATCCTGAAGCACTACTTTTATTTGTTCATAGACAAAATTCGGTGAGACTTCTTCAATAGCGTGAACACCTAATGTGTTTTGAGCTGTCAGGGCCGTAATCGCCGTCATAGCAAAACCGTTTAATGCCGTAACGGTTTTGATGTCTGCCTGAATGCCTGCACCGCCGCCTGAATCAGAGCCTGCAATAATAAGAACACGGCCCTGCATCACGCAGAGCTCTGTTCAATGACTGAGATGATATCGCCGACCACTGTTTC
>JABJOR010000131.1 GCA_018664265.1 Rhodospirillales bacterium | reverse complement strand
GCGGATTTTCAATCCGCTGCTCTACCAACTGAGCTACCCGGGCACATGCTGAAAGACTTCAGACATTGATGATCTGTATCATCTTGGGTTGGAGGTTTATAGAGGCTGTTCAGCCCCCTGTCCAGCGTCGAAAACAGGGTTTTATCAGGTTTCTTCATTCTTCTTCATTATAGCTCTCGTCATACTCCGGTGGCTCGTTGCCAGCGACACGGTACGTCTCGCCCAGCCAGTTCCCGAGATCGAGATTTGCACACCTGCGCGAGCAAAACGGGCGGTATTCATGAACCGCTGGCTTGTCGCACATGCCGCACTTGCGTTTTTTCAGAGGAACAACCTTAGACTTTGATTTTTCAGACATTTTTCACCTTCACCCGCCTGAATGCAGGCTAAATTCGCCCGGCTTCAGGGCTGCAACATCGCGCACATCAATATCCACGCCCAGAGCGTCCTGTACAGCCTTGATATCCGCTTTCATGAGATTTGCAAACAACCCGGCAATGGGCTCTGCACATTCCAGGGTTATCTTGCGCCCCGGATTGACGCGGCCCTCGGCATACGCTGCGCGCAAGATATCATAGGCGACACTTAGGCTGGATTTTTGCGAGCCGCCTTCGCCACATAAAATCTCGATCAGGCTCATTGATCGTTTGCGGCGCAGGGCTTCGACCAATCCCATACGGGTGAAGCCCGCGATTTCCATGGGGACGCTGTCGGTTGTGGCAAGATTGGTCAGGTGTTGCAGCAATTCCTTGCCTGCCGTGCGGTCCTTATTTGATATGAAATCGATTACCATATGGCCAGAAAGGTTGCGCAATTGTAATTGCTGTATTAATGCGTCGCAGGCCTCCAGATTGGTGCGCCTTATGACCTCGGCCCGCCCCCCCGTGTTTGAGGCCGCAGCACTATCCACATCCACCGTGATACAGGCCGGGGTTTTCACAATGGCAACCCGTCCGCCCGATGGAAGCAAAACGTGTGTGCTCAGCGCCGCTTCTAGCTGGTCTTCCACGCCCTGTTCATTGAATAAAGGCTGCGGGCCTTCATGTTTTTCCAGCAACGGTTCCAGCGATGGCATGGTGGATTGTATATAGCTGCGGATGCGAGCGTGGGTTGCGGCGCCGTCAATGATAATACGTTTCAGTCCACCTTCATGGTGATCGCGAAGGGCGGCCAGGACTGGGTCCGGGGCTGGGCAAAGCTCTGCCGGGGCCGTACGTTGGGTCATCAAGGCTTTGGCATCCATCCACTGATCGCATAATTCTGTCAACTCGGCCTCCACAAGGGAGGAGACGTCTTCTCCGGTTTCAAACGCGGCGGTTCGGATAATCACACCGTCGTCCGGGCCGATAATGCGCGAGACAGTCTCGCTTAACTTCTTTGCAAGGTCGCTCTTTTTGACTTGGCGCGAGATATGCACACCGGGCTGACCCGGCATATAGACCACGTAATATCCGGACATGCTGATCTTGGTATTTAACCGTGCGCCTTTTTCCGCCATGGCCTCATAGCGCAATTGCACGATGACGTTCTGACCTTCTGTGTAGGGTGATTTTTTGTCTTTTTCAGGAAACGGCAGAAAACCGTCGCGGTCGTCGCCGATATCGACAAAAGCGCCTTTGATCCCCGGAACCACGGCCTTTATGCGGCCCAGCAAGATATCACCGACCCGGCGACCCTTGCCCGTTACGTGGGCTGGCCTGAAGACTTCCATGCCGTGCAAAACGCCGTTTAGAGCCTTGGCGATGCGAAGCTCGCTGGTCAGTGCGTCAATCAGCAAGGTATCAAATTGCATAAGGCTTCTCAGGTGTTGTTTTATGAATAAAGCGGGTAGCCGTTTCCGTGGAGCATGCCAGCAACCTCGTGAATTGGCAATCCAACCACGTTGGCATAGCTACCATTGATCTTTTTAACGAAGGCTCCGGCGAGGCCCTGAATAGCGTATCCACCAGCCTTGCCGTGCCATTCTTCACTACGCAGGTAGGTTTGGATTTCTGCGTGTGACAGGCGCTTGAAATGAACCGCCGTCATATCGACACAGCTCAGCGTCCGCCCGTCCGGGGTGATCAGCGCCACCCCGCCATAAACCCGGTGGCGACGCCCGGTGAGCAGCTTCAGACAGCCCTGAGCCTGTTTCGCATCCAGGGCCTTTGGTAAAACCCTGCGACCACAGGCCACGACGGTATCGGCGGCGAGGATGAAGCAACCCTTATGGTTGGCGGCAACGGCTTGGGCTTTTGCCAATGCCAATCGTGCAGCCAGCACGCGGGGCAGCTCTGTACGCTTGGGGGTTTCGTCTATGTCGGCGGGGACAACGGCGTCCGGCACAATACCGATCTGGGCAAGCAAATCTATGCGCCTCGGCGAGGCGGAGGCCAGCACCAGACGGGGTTGCTCAAGTTCAGCCACAGGTTGCTTATTTAAACCGGAAGGTAATACGACCCTTGGTCAGATCGTAAGGGGTCATCTCGACGGTGACCTTGTCACCTGCCAGAACGCGAATGCGGTGTTTACGCATCTTGCCCGCTGTATGAGCAAGAATTTCGTGGTCATTTTCCAGTTTCACACGGAACATGGCATTTGGAAGTAATTCCGTTACCAGACCGTTGAATTCAAGTACATCTTCTTTAGCCATGCCACTCCCTTTGAGTATTCGGCGAGGTTGAATTTGGCAAGAAAATGAAGCGAAAACATAAGAAAATCAAGTGCTTAGAATGATATTTAGTGATTATTGTTTGATATCAATGACTTAGCGTTGATTCTTTGTTGCCTAAAATAAGCCAAATTGTTTCACGTGAAACAATTTGAGTAAAAAATCAAAATCAGGTGTCGTGAACATTGGAAATCGGAAACCTCTCGCTGATGCGTTTCATCAACTGATCCCGGCACAGTCTGTAGGAATCCAGAATG
>JABJOR010000130.1 GCA_018664265.1 Rhodospirillales bacterium | reverse complement strand
GCTATTCTTCTTCATAAAGCAAGTTTATGAATACACAGGACAGTCTTAATCTAAGTACCCAATAAATTGGGCACCGTATAATACTGCTTCACGACTTTCGCCGCCCGCGTATCCCTTCCTGATTCACAATGTAAAAGAACGTAACAAGTCTTAAATCAAATGCCGCGCTGACCAGATATTTCGTCACCCGGTATTGCGCGGCGAAGGGGGTTTTACGAGCATTAAGCAGCTGTGTCAAATGGAAAAACAAAGAAAAATCATTTTCTTTAAAATAAATCCTCATAAAATTTTAAAAATCCCCGCACTACATTGATTCCATTGCAAAAACAGACAATTCGCTTGACACTTTTGAAACAATGATTCAATTTCCACTCTTATTGGCAAATCACCGACAATAAGTGTGGATACCCAATTTGTGGCTCAAGCCAAGAATTGCGCCATAAAAGCTGATGAAAATTGACAAGATTAAGGCCGGGATTACACATAAATGAAATTGTTGTTGAATATGCCTAATAAGGTATCAAAGAAATTTCCAAAGAAGTTACGGGGATTCTTGCCCGTGGTTGCCTTGGGAACCATCGTTACGCTATCAGCTATTTCCTTGCTAAGCACTGTCAGCATCCAGGAAACATCCGAAGGCACAACGTTCTCTCTGGCCCCCATATCACTTGGCAATCCGGCTGTTGCTTCCACACTGCAGACTAGACAAACAGAAACGGGCACACCTTCTTCCACAGATGAAACAAGCTGGACTGCTAAAGTTACAGTGTCTGCCGCGCCTGTGATTCCTCTGACGTCTGTCGATACCTTGCCAACAGTCATGCCAATGCCTGTATCAAAAATGGTAAAACTTAAATCTGGCGGCACACTTTCTGGCGTTCTGACTGGCGCAGGCATTTCTAATAAGGAAGCCGCAGCAATTGTTACAGCTTTCAGCGAAGCCTTTAACCCAAGAAAAATCAGAGCCGGGCAGGAATTTGAGCTTCAATATATGCCTAAGGCTGGCGACGTACCGGAACAATTCGTGGCACTGGAGTTCGAAAGAACAAAGACGAACCTGATTCGTTTGGAACGCAGTGGCGATTCATTTAAGGCATGGGAAGAAGAGAAAGTTTTAACCACCAAAATATTGCGCAGCGAAGGCCGCATCAACAGCAGCCTTTATGTCGCCGGTGTTCGCGCCAACCTTCCTTTATCGATTCTCGCTGAGTTGATCAGGGCCTATTCCTGGGATGTGGATTTTCAGCGTAGCATTCGCAAAAATGATGGCTTCTCTGTTCTTTACGAAGCCCGTCAGGATATAGATGGCAACACGCTGGATTATGGCAAAATATTATTTGCTGAGCTTGAGCTAAGTGGTGACAAGTTGCCAATCTATCTCCACATCCTTTCCGATGGCACAGAAGACTACTTTGACAACACTGGAAAGAGTGCCAAGAAAACACTGATGCGCACCCCAATTGATGGTGCGCGTCTGTCATCCGGATACGGCAATCGCAAACATCCCACACTTGGTTATACCAAATTGCATACAGGCGTTGATTTTGCGGCTCCTCGAGGCACACCAATCTACGCTGCTGGTGATGGCGCTATTGATTTCATTGGCCGCAAGGGTGGTTACGGCAAGTACATCCGAATCCGCCACAACGGTGAGTACTCAACAGCTTACGCCCACATGAAATCCTACAAAAAAGGCATGAAAACTGGCAAACGCGTCAAGCAAGGTCAGATTATTGGATACGTCGGCACCACCGGACGTTCCACAGGCCCTCACCTGCATTATGAGATTCTCAAGAACGGAGCCAAGGTTAACCCCATGAAAGTGAAGATGCCTTCCGGGCGCAAACTTAAAGGGGAAGAACTGGAGCTGTTTATGGCAACTGTGCACACAACAAACGATACACTTGCAGCCGCAGAGAGCGTCTCCCCCACCACAGTTGCGCAAACCAACTGATCAGTATCGTTTACTTTTTATTCGATAGTTGAGCCAACGCCATATTACGATTGATTTCTATTAAAGCATCAAGCAAGCCAGCATCCGGCGAGGCGATGGCTTCACGCGTACGTTCATCGACAAACAAAGACAAGCTTAACATCCCTGCCTTTACGTCTTCTGGCACTGTCGAATTCGGGTCCGTAAGCTCGGTCTGAACAACAGTCCACAGACGATTATTATACCGCAAGGCCTTCATAACCAAAGCCCGGTTATCAGCGTTATCGTGTGCTTCCTGAAGTTTCTGAGCAGACATGGTAAAGGCTTGCGCTTCAAGCGCACGCCCACTCAGACCCAGTTTACTTGAAACTCCATAGGCCTGATACGGCGATTTGCTCATTGAAATAACTTATCTGTTACGACATCAGCTGTGTGAGAGAACGCGCGTGTTCGCCTGTAACCTGCAGTGTTGATAAGCTTAACTGTTGACGAAGCTGGCTGGAGAGCTGTGTGGCAGCCTCTTCATTCATATCGGCAACGACCAGCTTTGCAGCCCCGTCTTCAAGTGTGTTTGACAGGCTAACAACGAATTCCTTTCGGTCGCTTAGTAATGCAACGTCTGAGCCAAGGCTGGCTGCATTCGAGCGCAGTGTCTGCGTTGCTTCACGCAATTGCGCATTTGCGCCATCGATATCTTCATCAGTGGCGAAATTGTTATAAAATGACGAAGTATTGATTGCCAAACCTTCCGCGCCCGAATCCTGACCTTCAATGGTAACAACAAAAGACCCGGATTCGCTCAGATCTACTTCCAGATCATCTGATTCAGGCTTCACGACGTTGACGCCATTATAGGTGATATCCTTGGCTAATTGATCCAGCTGGTTGCGTAAAGCATCATAGCGTTCACTGGCTGCCTGGCGTTGTTCGTCTGTACCACCACGAGCAGACATTGCAATTCCGCGCATTTGCTTGGCAATTTCACTGAGCGCTTCAGTCCCGACAGAGGCTGCTTCTACAGCGCTAATCGCTTGATCTATATCATCTTTTGCTTCTGCAAGGCCCTGTGCCCGATCAAGCAATCCTTTGGCTGCAAAGAACGAAGCAGGCTCTTCTACGGCACTGTTTACTTTCCGCCCCGTAGCAAGATGTTGTGCACTTTGTTCGCGCACTTGAGAGGCATGTTGTAATGAGAGAAGGTTCTCACGAATTGATGATGTTAAATTAATTTCGTCCATAACACTCAAACCCAAGTAAAGACTTTAAAACACAGTATATACTTAAATTAACACTAATAACAGTATACAGCAGTGATTCTTATCACACCATATAGTGATTCAGTCAATTCCAAAATGACGAATAATTAACTATTCTGTTTAAATTTTATCGCCATTTATTAAAAGGCCATCTTCGCTTGCTGAAATAAGGACTTTATCTCCATCATGAAGAGTGTCTTCCAGAATTTTGCTTGCAAGAGGGTTTTGTAAATATCGCTGAATTACACGCTTCAGAGGGCGCGCGCCATAGGCAGGATCATATCCCTTTTCGGCCAACCACTGCATAGCCTGATCATCAAGTTCCATGGTCATATCCCGATCCGCGAGCAACTGTCGCAACCGATCAAGCTGGATTTCCACAATATTGCCCATATTTTCCGGGAACAAGCGGTGAAACAGAATCATTTCATCCAGCCTGTTCAAGAATTCCGGACGGAAAGCACTACGGACCACATCCATGACCAATGACCGAATTTCATCAGAATCGTGCCCGACTTCTTGTTGCGACATGATTTCAGACCCCAGATTCGATGTCAGCACAATCATGACATTACGAAAATCAACGGTGCGGCCCTGGCCATCCGTCAAACGTCCATCATCCAGAACCTGCAACAATATATTAAATACGTCAGGATGAGCTTTTTCCACCTCATCAAACAGAACCACTTGATAAGGGCGACGGCGAACGGCCTCGGTAAGGGCACCGCCTTCATCATAGCCTACATATCCAGGAGGAGCACCAATCAGACGTGCAACGGAGTGTTTTTCCATATACTCCGACATATCAATACGCACCATGGCTTGCTCATCATCAAACAGGAATTCCGCCAAAGCCTTGGTCAGCTCAGTTTTGCCGACACCCGTGGGGCCGAGGAATAAGAACGATCCGATTGGTCGGTTTATATCCTGCAATCCCGCACGTGCGCGCCTTACAGCATTGGACACCGCACTTAAAGCTTCGTCCTGTCCGACAACACGATTACGCAGGTTATCTTCCATGGCGAGCAATTTTTCACGCTCACCCTGCAACATCTTATCCACTGGAATACCAGTCCAGCGCGAGACAATGGATGCAATATGCTCCGAGGTTACAGCCTCTTCCAAAGTCTCGTTGCTTTCGATATGTTCAGCCTCGGCAATTTTGTTCTCTAACTGTGGAATCAATGAATACTGGAGCTCACCAGCTTTTTCATATTGCCCTTCACGCATAGCCCGTTCTATTAGACCACGAGCTTGATCAAGTTCTTCTTTAAGTTTTGTGGTACCGGCAAGTGCATCTTTGTCTGATTGCCATTGCCCGGTTAAAAGCCCCGATTCTGCTTCCAGATCATCAAGTTCTACATTCAGTTTTTTCAATCTGTCTTTCGATGGTTTATCCGATTCTTTCTTCAGGGCTTCGCGTTCGATTTTAAGCTGGATGATACGTCGATCCAGTTCATCAATCTCTTCCGGTTTGGAATCCACTTCCATACGCAAACGACTGGCCGATTCGTCTACAAGGTCAATAGCTTTATCTGGCAAGAACCGGTCAGAAATATACCGATTTGATAATACGGCAGCAGAAACCAAAGCATTATCAGCAATTTTTACACCATGGTGCAGCTCATACTTTTCCTTGATGCCGCGTAAAATGGAAATCGTGTCTTCGACAGAAGGCTCCTCAACCATTACAGGCTGGAACCGTCGTGCAAGCGCCGCATCCTTTTCCACATACTTGCGATATTCATTGAGGGTAGTCGCCCCGACACAATGAAGCTCGCCACGTGCCAATGCCGGTTTAAGAAGGTTCGATGCATCCATACTGCCTTCACTGGCTCCGGCACCGACGAGAGTATGCATTTCATCAATAAACAGCACCACTTCACCGTTTGAGGCCACCACTTCGTTCAGGACAGCTTTCAGGCGTTCCTCAAACTCTCCACGAAATTTTGCCCCGGCTATCAATGCACCGAGGTCCAGCACCATCAATTTTTTATCTTTCAGTGTCTCTGGCACATCACCGTTTATAATGCGCTGGGCAAGCCCTTCGACCACTGCCGTCTTGCCGACACCTGGCTCTCCTATCAATACAGGGTTGTTTTTGGTGCGGCGAGAGAGAACCTGGATTGTTCTGCGAATTTCCTCATCACGGCCGATAACCGGATCAATTTTTCCTTCAGATGCGGCCTGGGTTAAATCAAGTGCATATTTGGCAAGCGCATCATAGCTGTCTTCTGCCGTAGCGCTATTTGCCCGACGGCCTTTACGGAAACTTTCGATAGCCTGATTAAGGTTTTGCGGTGTTATCCCTGCATCAATGAGAACTTTAGAAACGGTCGTGCCGGTAGCCAACGCCATGGACAGCAAGAGCTGCTCAACCGTCACATATGTATCTCCGGCTTTTTTTGCAACATCTTCTGACTGGGCAAGAATTTTAGCAAATTCAGCATCTACATAAAGCTGCCCGGCACCTTCACCAGCAACCTTTGGCAATTTTTTTAACTGAAGTTCAACACCATCCAAAACATCTGCAGAATGTCCGCCAGCTTGCTCAATAAGTGTGGCGGCAAAGCCTTCCTTGTCATCAAGCATTACCTTGAGAAGGTGAAGGGACGTTAATTGCTGGTGATCACTACGCAACGCCAGTGATTGTGCCGATTGAATAAAACCGCGAGAACGCTCTGTAAACTTTTCAAATTCCATAACCCGGCCCCTTTTCAAAATCTCACGGATATAAAGAATCTATATTAAAGTCTGTGAGATTCAACCGTGTACGACCACATCTTATGCTCTATTACTGCATAAAATATGGTCGCATTGAAGATATACGCAAGCGTATGTACTTGAATTATGGGAAAATTTGAAAAATCAATACGGGCTTTTATTAACCTGCTTCAGCCATCTGTGGGTCTACAGCGCCATCTTTTGTGGCAGAATCTGTATCTTCAGAGGCAGAGCTTGCTTCCATATTCGGTTTTGCTTTTTTTACCCTGGGTTTGCGTTCTTTTACAGCCTTGGGCTTTTTTTCAACTGTCTGTGTATCATCGAGAGGCAAAGACTCTGAAACGGGTTTTGAATCGGAATCAACTGAAACGGCCACACCGTCAACTGATTTGATTTCGATAACTTGCGGCCGTTCACTTGATGCCGGATCAGAGCTCTGTTGAGGAGCTTCGTCCGATACGGCTGCATTTACCACAGCTTGACCGCCCGTCGCAGAAACAGGTTGATCACCTGTGGTGACAACAGGTTGGTCGCCTGTGGCGACAACTGGTTGCTCCTGCGTTTCAGCGTTTTGGTGACGATTACGGTTCTGATTATTGTTCTGATTAGGGTTTTGTGCATTCGCAGCATCAATCACGCGATAATAATGCTCTGCATATTGATAATAGCCTTCTGCCGCAATGTGCTCACCTGAAGATGTTGCATCACGCGCTAGTGAAAGATATTTATCCAAAACCTGCTGCGCAGTTCCGCGCACTTTTCCTTCCGGACCGTTGCTCTCATGGTTTGAACTATGAGAGCGTTGATTGGAGTGGCGTTTGCCACCACCACCGGAATTTCTGCCGCGACCGCGACGTTGTTGATTGGACCCTTGGTTTGAACCGTTCTTCATCATTACCGTATACTGTTTGTTTAAGGTGTAGTAATTTTAATCAACCCCATACACATTTTAAAATTGCTCATGAACGATGATCTGCACGTTCCGCAATCGTTGTTTGCATGGGTGATTGGTATTTTATGTTCCCACCCCCGGTGGGAACGAACCGCGCCCTAGCGCCAGTAATATAGACCGTAAACGGGTTAGCTCGGTATTCCAACCTTTTTTTTTAAAAACTTTCAAATAGTTGCATTTACCAAGACCACTCTTTCGATACCGGATAAATCAGAATGAATTTCATTTTTAGTAAATCCACTATCTGATAATATTTTTGAAACATCCTCCGCCTGCCCAATACCAACTTCAAAACAGGCAAAGCCGCCTGGTTTAAGCAAGCGTTTCAAATCAGCAGCAATGTCGCAATAAGCATCAAGGCCATCTTCTCCACCATCAAGGGCCGACCTCGGCTCATACTTAGATACTTCCGCTGATAAGGTATGAATATCTTGCGCTGGAATATAAGGAGGATTGGACACAACAATATCAAAACAGGCTTCAAGCCCATCCCCCCAATGCCCCTGACTGAATGCAGCCCGTCCTAGCAGCCCAAGCGAAGATGCATTTGCATGCGCTACAGACAAGGCTGCCTCGCTAATATCAACCCCTATACCATTTGCATTTGGAATTTCCGAAAGCAGAGTTAAAAGAATACATCCCGTTCCTGTTCCCAAATCCAGAATACCAAGCTTGCTATCTGTAGGGAGTTTTGCAACTTTTGACAAAACAACATCAACAAGTGTTTCCGTATCAGGCCTTGGAGTCAGGGTGTCAGCTGTAACTTTAAAATCCATCGACCAGAATTCACGCTCGCCCAATATATGCGACATTGGTTCGCGTTGTATGCGGCGGTGCGCCATCTCAATGATTTTTTGGCAATCTTCAGGAGCAATGGAGAGCTCTGGATGTGTCAACACTTTTTGGGGTTCTACCCCGAGCCCATGCGTAACAATCAACCGGGCATCAAGGCGTGCACCATCAATTCCAACCTGTTTGAATTTTTTCGCTACAGCATCAACAGCCATACCCAGTGTGTCTGGCAGGCTATCCAAACTGAACTCAATCTTTGACATCACGCTATTTCAGCCAGCTTCTCAGCCTGATCAGCAGCTAACAAAGCTTCGATAATTTCATCCATCTCTCCGACAAGGAATCGATCAAGCTTATGCAGTGTTAATTGAATGCGGTGATCGGTAACGCGACCTTGCGGATAGTTATACGTGCGAATACGCTCTGAGCGATCACCGGAACCGACTTGGCTTTTGCGATCGGACGAACGCTCCTGATCTATACGCTGTCGTTCTGTATCATAGAGTTTTGAGCGTAACATCGTCATTGCCTTAGCCTTGTTCTTATGTTGCGATCTTCCGTCCTGACACTGCACAACCACACCTGTAGGAATGTGGGTAATGCGAATTGCACTATCTGTTGTATTGACGTGCTGCCCACCTGCACCTTGCGCGCGGTAGGTATCGACCCGAAGATCATTGACGTTAATATCAACATCGACATCTTCTGCTTCCGGCAACACAGCAACCGTGGCGGCAGAGGTATGAATGCGTCCACTGGACTCAGTAACAGGGACACGTTGTACCCTGTGCACTCCGGATTCAAATTTCATCCTGGCAAAAACATTGGTTCCTGTAATGGATGCAGTCACTTCCCGAAAACCACCAAGCTCATTTTCCGTAACATCCAGATTTTCAAATTTCCACCCGCGCGTTTCCGCATAGCGTTGATACATGCGATAAAGATCAGCAGCGAAAAGTGCCGCTTCGTCCCCACCGGTTCCTGCACGGATTTCTAAAATCGCGTTTCGTGCATCGGCTTCATCCTTGGGAAGGAGCATGACGTGCACCTGGCGTTCCAAATCCGGGAGGCGTTCTTTTAATTCCAGAAATTCTGCTTCCGCCAGATCGTGCATTTCCTTATCAGAATCTGCATCCGTGATCATCTCGGCCAAATCACCCAGCTCTTCCTGAGCCTGACGAAATGCCGTTACCACATCAACAACAGGTTGAAGGGTTGAATATTCTTTTGAATACTCAATAAACTTGTCTGTCCCTGCCAGATCAGGGTCTGACAGCAAAGAGGATAATTCTTCCTGACGATGCAAAACACGATCGAGACTTTCTTCCAAATTCACTTTTATTCTTCCTCATTATCCGTGTTATCGGCATCACTTAGTGCAAACAATCGTTCAACAGCACGCTCCATGGCACCCAGTTCTGCACTGTTACCTCCGGCAGCAATATCACGCAAGGCTACACTGGGCTCATGCAACAAGCGATTTGCCAACAAGTTCGTGGCTTTATCTACATCATCCCCGGCATCTTTCAATACTTGCTCACGCATGGCTTCAACATGGCGCCGCAAGCGACTCAGGGCTGGCACGGCAGCGCGTTCTGCTCTG
Organism: Rhodospirillales bacterium; assembly: GCA_018664265.1. Lineage (GTDB taxonomy): Bacteria > Pseudomonadota > Alphaproteobacteria > Rhodospirillales > Casp-alpha2 > JABJOR01. Next base: position 2,472 of record JABJOR010000130.1, on the reverse strand, counting down.
TCACGATCAAAAGATACCAGCGCCTGCTCTATGATTGCTTCAGCCTGCTGAGCCTCAGACTCACGATGACTTTTGCCATCCATAGCAACCCGTTCCAGATCACCAATGTCATACAAAAAAGCTTCATCTATACGGTTAACAGCAGGGTCCACATCTCCCGGCAAAGCCAGATCAACAATAAACATCAACTTGCGGCGATGCTTTGCGAGTGCTGCCCGGATCATATCAACATTTATTGTGTGAACCCGTCGCCCCAGTGCTGTAATCAGAATTTCTGCCTTATCGAGTTCTTCAGACAAGTTTTCCCATGGCGCCGAATGGCATTCCAATCGACGCGCAGCACCTTTGGCACGCTGTGGAGCTCGATCATTCATCACTGTCAGCATGCCAATACCAGCAGCCAGCAACTGTGTGGAAACCATCTCACCCATTTCAGCGTCCCCAATGAGCACTGCCCTGCATTTTCCAAGATCACCCTGAACATCGCGGGCTAGCTGGACGGCTCCCGCAGCAATAGATACAGGGCGTTCTCCTATGGCGGTATCTGTCATGATTTGTTTGGCTGTGTTGTAGGCACCTTGCAGGATTGCTTCCAACGCACCACCAACCGCTCCGGCGTCTCGTGCAATCCGGTGCGCTGCCTTAACCTGTCCAAGGACCTGTGGCTCGCCAATGACCTGACTATCAAGAGACGAGGCCACACGCATTATGTGGCGCAGGGCTTCTTCGTCGAACAGGGAATAAAGCTGTTCGCCAAAGTCAGTACTTTCCATTTCTGCGTGATGGGCAAAGGCTTCGCGAATAACCGGGGTAATACTTTCGGGTTCTTCATGAACGCCCTGAACCTCAACCCGGTCACAGGTTGAAAGAACCAATGCCTCAGACACGCCCTGAGCAGAAAGTTTTTGCAAAAAGCCCGGAACCATTACGTCTTCGACAAACAACCGATCCCGAAACGACAGGCCGCTAGAGCGATGGTTCGCCCCAACCACAAACGGGATCATAGTTTTGCGAAGCGTATCGGTCATTCGCTATCGATAACAGACCAAGTGCTCCTCAAGTGAGGAAAGAGCCACCTCGGTCTGTTCTCCTGTCTTCATATTACGCACCGTAACAGCGTCACGTGCCAACTCGTCTTCACCAAGCATAAGGGCGGCTACCGCACCAACATCATTCGCCCGATTCATACGCTTTTTCATATTACCCGAAATGCTGAAGTCTACAGCAAAATTCTCATGGCGCAGGCGATTGACCAGCTCATATGCTTTAGGGAAAGCCTCGTCACCGATTGGAATAACACTGATCGGATGGCTTTGCGCAACAGGCTCATCAATCATCATAGCCAACCGTTCTACCCCGGCAGCCCAACCAACCCCAGGGGTTGGCTTTCCGCCCATTTGCTCAATCAGACCATCATAACGACCTCCCGCCATAACAGCGCCTTGGGCACCAAGCTCTGTGGTGACAAATTCGAAAGCCGTGTGACAATAATAATCCAATCCACGAACCAGTCGGGAATTAAGCTGGTATTTAACGCCAAGCAAATCAAGGTGTTCCAACACCCTATCGAAGAATTCCCGTGATGTTGTATTCATAGCGTCATTCATTTCCGGAGCATCGACAATAATTTTTCGATCATTCTCATCTTTAGAATCAAGAATACGCATGGGGTTGCGGGTTAAGCGCTCCTTGCTGTCATAAGACAGATCATTCTCATAACGAGTGAAATATTCAATCAGCTTGGTACGATAAGCGTTGCGGCTTTCGGTGTCTCCAAGGGTATTGATCTCAAGTGTGGTACGTTCCAGCACACCGAGTTCTTTAAGAATATGCGCACCCGTTGCGATGACTTCCACATCGGCCAATGCATCCGGAATGCCAATACACTCAATGCCAATTTGATGAAACTGACGCTGGCGGCCTTTTTGCGGGCGCTCGTAACGAAACATCGGGCCACGATAGAAAAACCGGCACGGTATCTGACGCTGCATGCCATTGGACATGAAGGAACGCATGACACTGGCCGTATTTTCCGGGCGCAGGGTAATGGATTCCTTGCCTTTATGGCTAAAGGTATACATCTCCTTTGTCACCACATCTGAGGTATCACCAAGGGTTCGTGAGAACACTTGCGTAGATTCAAAGATCGGCGTAGCAATCTCTTCATAAGCATAAAGCCCGGATACATGTTGGGCCGTATCCGTCACCATACGGTGGCGTGCAATATCGGCAGGCAATAGATCGTGGGTGCCTTTAACCGGCTGTAATGAAGACATCGTAAATTCCTATTAATCGGTGTTATCGGTAGAAGAAGTGTTATGTCCGGTTTTTCCGAAATGTTCCACCACGTATTTTTCTATTAAATCGTGAAATTCCTGAGTAAGGCCTTCCCCGCGCAGGGTAACAGCCTTTTCACCATCGATGAAAACAGGTGCCGTGGGTTGTTCTCCCGTGCCGGGCAGGCTGATGCCG
>JABJOR010000011.1 GCA_018664265.1 Rhodospirillales bacterium | reverse complement strand
GCCTACGAATTTCTTAAGCATGACGCGGTTTTTGACTGGTGTCACAAATCATCAAAGACGGAAAATTGGATTCCGATCAGTTTACGCCACGCATTGGATGATATTGCGCATACCCGTGATGCGGTAAGCTCGGCGATCATGCTTACGATGGGGCTTGAGGCGCCGTTCACGAATCTACAGTTCGTCGCGCTATCCTCGGATGCTGCGAAGGCCGGTGATCACTCTTTCGCGACGATGCTGCAAAGCATCCAGACCGACGAAGCCCGCCATGCACAGATTGGTGAGCCCGTGATCCGGATTCTGATCGAAAACGGTCAAAAAGAAGAGGCTCAAAAACTTGTTGATATTGCCTTTTGGCGCATGTGGAAGCAATTTTCAGTACTGAGCGGTATTGGGATGGATTACTACACACCGTTGGAGCATCGCGAGCACTCGCTCAAAGAGTTCATGGAAGAATGGGTGATTGGACAGTTTGGGCGTACAGTATTGGGACTGGGCCTGGATCTACCATGGTACTGGGATATCCTGCATGAAGATATTGCGACATTCCATCACTCGCAACAGATCGGCGTTTTTGTCTATCGAGCCTTGCAGTGGTGGCGCCCGATCGCCTGCGTTTCTCCAGCGGAACGAGACTGGTTAGAGAAAAAGTATCCCGGCTGGAATGACAGTTACGGGAAGTGCTGGGACGTCGTTATCGAGAATATTCGAAATGGGGATATTGAAAAAACGGTTCCTCCGGTGCCACCGCTGGTCTGCAACATGTGTGGACTTGAAGTCGCCGGCGGTGTTGGCAGTGCCTGGACACCTGTTGATCACAATCTCGATTTGGATGGTCGGCGCTATCACTTCTGTTCATCCGTCTGCAAGTGGATATTCGAAGAAGAGCCCGCCCGATACAAAGGTCATCGGAGCATCATTGACCGCGTGCTGGATGGCACCGTGCCGCCTGGACCCGATGGCTTGTTCGAATATATGGGGCAAAGCCCAGACGAGCGGGGCGACGATGGGTATGAGTTCAAATGGATTGATGGCTATGACAAGCCTGCTGAAGCGGCAGAGTAAAACGCAGTCCAAATTTAAGCGGATACAAGGAGCGATTTCCAATGGCAGATATTCCTCTCGCCTGCTGCGTGCAAGGTGATTACGGCTACAAAATAATCATGGCCGAAGACAGTGACACGATATCCCAAGTGGTGGACAAGGCTCTGGCTGGAGTCGTCGGGTACCTCATTCCACCATTTCCTGACGGTGTTATCTTACAGGCCAGGGTTCATGGCGCGGAAGAACCGTTATCCGACACCATGACGGTAAAAGACGCAAATTTGCTTCAGATGGAAGCTATCGATATTTCTGTAGGAGCCTGAGTGGTGACCGACGCTTCAGAATATCAGAAGGTTTGTGACCTTGATGACGTCTGGGAAGGCGAAATGGATGTCTTTGAGGTTGCTGGTCAGGAAGTTTTACTGGTGCACGTCGAAGGCGGTGGAATGCGGGCATATAGTCCCATATGCCCCCATCAGGACTTCCCGCTCATCGATGGCGATCTTGACGAGCGTTGTATTCTCACATGCTCTGCCCACCTGTGGCAATTTAGCGCCGATTCAGGTGAGGGGGTAAACCCTGAGGGTGTTTCTCTGAACGCCTACCCGGTGAAGGTCGAGAATGACACCGTTTTCGTTGTATTTCCAACGGTTGATAAAGCCGTAAATGCATAATTGAAGGAACAGCAGTCATGGGTAATGACAGTGGAGTTCGGTCCGTCGGACCGGTTATGAAAAAGGGCGATATGGGTGATGCCGTAATCGAAGCCATTTATGAGGACAATAGTGATCGCAAGATCGAAGTTGAGGAGCACGCCTCCTATTTTCGAATCAAGGTTGAAGGCGAGTGCCTGATCAAGATCGAAACTGTCAGTGAGATGTTGGGGAGCGATATTATTTTCAGCGATATTGAGGCAAGCATGCCGTCCTTTGAAGGTTTTATCCGCGTTGAAACTGACCAGATACGCTTTCTATCAAAATCAGCCTAAGCCCTAAGTGCCAATGACAGGAACGCGGACGTCGCGTTTGAAGATCAAGGAGAAGATGTAATGACTTCCGAAATACGCAGTATGAAAACCTGGAGCAAGCTGGCGGGCAACAAACGTCGGCCCAGTGAGTACGAGATTGTCACGACCAATTTGCATACTCGTAACCGGCATCGTGATCAGGCATATGAGCTATCACCTGCTCCAGACCTTGAAATGAACAATTGGTATCAGAAGAACGTTTTTGATAGCTCCCTACAGCACGATGACTGGGAAGAGTTCAGAGACCCCGATGGATTGATCTATCGAGTCTATACACGGATGCAAGACGCTCAGGAAGATTACATCGACGGGCTTATCGATGAGCATGACGAAATCGAGCACGATAAAGACTTACAACCTGAGTGGTTGGGCACCATGGAGTTGTTGTACACGCCTCGTCGGTATTTGCAATCTGCGCTGCAAATGAATGCGGCCTATCTGATGCAGATCGCACCGGCCAGTACGTTGACAGCCTGCGCAGGATTTCAGGATGGTGATGAGTTCCGTTGGCTGTCCCGTATCGCCTATCGTACCCGTGAATTGCAGAATGCTCATCCAGATCGTGGATTTGGCACCAAGGAACGCGAGAATTGGGAACAGGCCCCTGCCTGGCAAGGAATTCGTGAGCTTATGGAAAAAGTGCTGGCGACCTATGATTGGGGTGAAAACTTTGTTGCTGGCAACCTGGTTGCAAAAATTGCGGTGGATGAGACCTTGCGGCAACTTGGCGCCACGGGCCGACAATTTGGCGATCCTTTAGTAAGCCTCATGGCAGACAATCAACTTCGCGATAGTGATCGTTCTCGGCGGTGGAGTACCGCTGTTGTGGAATTCTGCAGCACGCATGAGGGCAACAATGCGGTCATTTCAGGCTGGATTGAGAAATGGATGCCTCTGGCTCGCAATGCCATTGAAACCTATTGTGCGGCGCTGCCAGAAAGCGAAGGTGCTGCGTCAAAGGCTATTGCCAACGTTGAAGCCTTCCATCGCAGCCTTGGGGTATCGAACTAGAGTACCTGGCAGTTGGTATCCGGGAGCAAGGAACGAAGGAAACACCGTTGAAATCCGAACACGCCACGTTTCAGGTATCGATCGCCGATAGCGATGTTGTTTTTGAGACCAATGAAGATGACACGATTCTCGGCAGTATGCTGCGGGCTGGCATCGGTGTGCCCTATGAGTGCAATGCCGGGGGATGTGGCAGCTGCAAATTTACCCTTGTGGATGGAAGTGTGGTTGATGACTTGGAAGAAAGCGCAGGTCTCCGACAATCAGATCGCCGCAAAAACAAGCATCTGGCCTGCATCTGCCGAGCGCGAAGCGATTGCACCATTAGCGTTAAGCTTGATAGCGCCTACGCGCCAGAAATATACCCAACAGCCATTGCTGCGCAATTTATTTCCCGAACACCATTGACGCACGATCTTTGGGAGTTTCATTTCCAATCCACCGAACCGGCTCTCTTCAAGCCTGGGCAATACGCCAAACTGCACATCCCGGGGGTATCAGGCCCCCGCAGTTACTCAATGGCGAATACCGCTAATGACGATGGTATATGGACCTTTCAAATCAAGCGGGTCCCTGATGGTGAAGCCACAACACTTCTGTTCGGTGGTGCGCTTGAGGGACTAGTTGTCGACATCGATGCGCCCTATAGCATCGCACACCTCGACGAGAATTCGAAGCGCGCCACGGTGTGTATTGCAGGCGGTTCTGGACTGGCCCCCATGCTCTCCATCATTCGAGGGCTCGCGCTAAGCGGTGTCAACAAGACACAACCCATACTCTATTATGGTGCTCGGACCCCTGAGGACATTGTGCCGTCAACTTACTTTTCTGACATTCAGAATTTTGACCCGGCACAACACTACATACCAGTGGTCTCCGATACAGAATCGGCCACCAATTATGAGGGGTCAAAAGGATTTGTTCACGAACATCTGGCGACAGCACTGCCAGAGGACTGTTCCGATATCGATTTCTATATGGCCGGCCCGCCGCCCATGGTTGATGCCGTGCGGCGACATCTGGTGCTTGATCGCAAAGTGCCCATTGAACAGCTGCGCTACGACCGATTTTTCTAAACCAATTGAGGCTAAAAAGTTGCCATGAAAAAAGAACTTATTTCTCCGAAAGCAGATGCCTGGAACTGGCAAGGTAACAACCCATTTTCGCGCTCGGTTATCGTCGGTGATCAAGTTTTTGTTAGTGGACAGCAGAGCCTCGACAAGAATGGTCAGGTTCTCGATCCTGGCGACATCGGTGCCCAGACCCGACATGTATTTGAGAACATGAAGGCGAGTCTTCAACAAGTGGGACTAGAGCTAAGCGATCTTGTGCGGTTGAACACTTACTACGTCTTTGATGGTACGGACGACGATGCGACCCAATACTGGGAAGATATGACCCAGGTTCGCCTTGAATATTTCCCCAATCCTGGGCCTGCTGCGACGGCCGTTAGAATCAAGGGTATGCCGTATGCGGGGCAACTGATCCAGATTGAAGGTATCGCACTGCGGGGCGAGTCTCGAAAAAATCTGGAACGCATCATGCCGGAAGATAGCTGGGACTGGAGTATTCCCGTACCGCTATCTCAAGGCTGGAAAGTTGAAGATCACATTTATGTGGGTGGCCAGATATCAGCGGACAAAAACGGTGAGCCGGTTCATGCGGATGATCTGGATGCCCAGACCCATGCCATTTACGATTTCATCGAGAATGTGCTGACCGATTCAGGTTCTTCGTTCGAAGACCTCGTACACATCAAGGTGTGTTTTAAGCATGATAGCTATACCGACGCGGGACAATCATACGCTGATCGAATTATGGATATCACGACCGATGTGGTCGGTTCATCGTCTTCGCCAGCCATGACCGCGTTTGGCGTTGATCTATTATACCCCGGCCTCGTGCTGGAACTCGATGCAATGGCCATCGTTGATTCCGGACGCAAGAAACTCACATGCAATGACATAGGCGAGCGGTATCAACCCGATGCCTTTGCGGATGGTAGTAGTGCCGGAGGAGAAATTTGGGTATCGGGCCAAACTGCCTTGGGTAGCGATGGTGCCATAACCCATGCGGGCGATGTTGAGGCCCAGTCCCGTGTTGTATTTGGTCGGTTGAAACAAATCCTGGCTAAAGATGATGCAACGCTGAATGACATTGTGAAAATCAATATCTTTATCGTTGGTGATGATGATCAGATAGAAGGTATTTTTCACACCGCATCTCGCGTTTGGGCGGAAATTGCACCGGATGCACACCCGGCAATGACGCCGGTCCGCGTCCATGAATTGGCCCGCCCGGGTGCTCTCATCCAGGCCGACTGTATTGCCATAAAAGAGTAATTGTCCATTTGACGAAACGACAACAGAGGAGGAAAGACGATGATTAGTAATCCAGTACCGTGGCCCAATGGGAACAAGGTTGCCTGTGCCATTACGTTCGACATTGATACGGACAGTATCTTGCATCTGGAACACCGTGAAAATGCGCCAACTAAGTTATCTGCTATGTCGTGGCTGAAATATGATGAAATTGCTATTCCACGTATTTTGGACATGTATAAGAGATGCGAAATCAAACAGACATTTTTCTACCCAGCCTGGTGTATGGAGCGATACCCACACCTCGTTGAGATGATACTTGAAGGTGGACATGAGATTGCGGCTCACGGGTATTTACATGAAAATCCCAACAACCTGAGCGCTGAGGATGAGCTTTACTGGTTTGAGCGCCAAATCGCGGTTATTGAAAAGATGACGGGTCAAAGGCCTCGTGGATGGCGTGCGCCACTCTACAACTTCTCTAAACACTCGATGGATTACTTGTGCGAACAGGGCTTTCTTTATGATGCAAGCCTTATGGGCGACGATATCCCTTATGTACTCAAGTCAGCAAAGGGGCAGGTGATTGAACTGCCAAGTCAATGGGCAATGGATGATTGGCCGCAGTATACGCTTGCTCCAGACTTCAATTTTATGATGCCCATTAAATCCCCACAACAGGGAATGGAAGTATTCATGGCTGAATTTGAGGCCATGTATAAATACGGCGGTCTTTGGGTGACTGTATGGCATCCTTTCGTTTCAGGTCGACTGTCCCGGTGTGACGGAATTCAAAAAGTGATTCTGGAGATGCAGGACCGTGGCGGTGTATGGTTTGCGACCATGGAAGAGATCGCCATACATGTTCAAAAATGTATCGACGATGGTTCCTGGACACCACGTGTTGATGATTTGCCTTACTATGACGGACCGATCCCTGAAATTATGGATCGCCCGCTGGCATAGTGGCGATGAAGCGTGGAGCAGCGTATTCTCCCTGAACACTGCTCCACGCCTCGACAACAATGGTGGCCAAAAATCATATGAGTACTTCCCTCGACGTTATCGAACTGACACGACATCTTGTCGCCATGGATACAATCAATCCACCCGGCAACGAACAGCAATGTTGTGATTATCTTGCGAGCCTGCTGGAAGACGCGGGCTTTGAGGTCGAGCTGTCAGAGTTTGCTGCTGGACGGTCCAGTCTTGTCGCCCGGCTTGGGGGGCGGGGCGAGGGCCTACCCATATGCCTGACAGGCCATGTGGATACCGTTCCCCTTGGAACAGAAGGATGGTCCTGTGATCCCTTCGGTGGGGAAATCAGTGACAACAAAATTTTTGGGCGCGGCACAACGGATATGAAGGGCGGTGTTGCCGCTATGGTCGTGGCGGCCATTCGGTTGGCGCAGGATTTATCCAATACACCCGGTGTTGTTCTGGTCCTTACGGGCGGAGAAGAGACCGGGTGCGACGGGGCAAAAGCCTTGTGTGAGACACCAGAGATCCTTGGCCGGGCCGGTGCCGTTGTTGTGGGAGAGCCCACATCAAACCAACCACTGATAGGCCACAAGGGTGCGCTATGGCTGAATGCTGTATCACAGGGTGTCACAGCGCACGGGTCGACACCGGAGCTTGGTGTCAATGCCGTCTACGAGGCATGCCGTGCGGTTGCCAAGGTTGAAGACTTCGGGTTCAATATTCCGCCCCATGACATTATGGGGGCGCCATCCATTAACGTTGGTCGTATTCAAGGTGGCATAAACATCAACTCCGTCCCCGATCACGCAGAGTTCGATATCGATATTCGAACAATCCCGAGCCAGGATCACCGGGAAATTCGCACACATCTTGAAGCATACCTCGGCGACAAGGTGACGCTGGAACCATCTGTTGATGTTGATGGCGTCATTTCAGACGCCTCGGACCCCTGGATTGGTGAAGTGTTTGATGTGATTGAACCTATTCTGGGCTTAAAACCTGAAATCGCAACGGCTAAGTACTTTACCGATGCATCCGTCCTCTCACCACAATATGGCAACCCTCCAACCATTGTTTTGGGGCCGGGCGATGCCGATATGGCACATAAAACTGACGAATACTGTGAGATTGATAAGCTTCATCAGTCTGTAAATATCTATGAAGCAATCATCAAACGGTGGTGCCGCCTCGACTAAAAAGCACAACGTTTAGCCGGGAAATTAGAGCTGGGGGGCACCCCACTTGTATATTCTCATGCCAACCATGGTATCCACGGACAAAACACCGGGATTTCCGTAACAATGCTCTTCCAAATATTCCTGCAGTTCGCTTGAGGTCTCCAACCATACTTCCACCATAAGGTCGAACTTTCCGCCAATAGCGCTGACCCAAATGGCCTGGGGGTGTTTTGAAAAATGAAGCGCCAGATCATGTGGGCTTGCACCAGAAGCGACCGTGATACCGAGCATTGCCCAGCTACCAAATCCTACTTGGACAGGGTCGATAACGGCAATGAAACGTAAATGCTCGTGTTCTTCCAGGTGGCCAACACGTGCCCTCACAGCACTCTCGGAAACTTTTAACTCACGGGCAATGGAAGAATAAGAACGCCGACCATCTTCTTGAAGGAGCACCAGAATTTGCCGACTGAGTTTATCAATATTTTGCTGGATTGACTGCGGGGCCACCGCAGCTTTGGTGCTCTTCTTTGTTGTCGACGATTTACGCTTAGTCACTTCTTTTGTCATTTCCCGGATATACCTTTGCCTATTACTATCAATTTTATGGTGCATCATTGATTTTCGTTTGATCACAGCACAGAAAAAATGGATCAATGCCACGTGAGGTAAATTTATCATATATAATTGATAAACAACAATAAACATAGCACCACACCATCTACTGGTGGAAGCTGACTAGGACATTGGCCCGACGCTCATTTAATTTCTACTCTTGGCCGGTTGCGGATTTCTTGTCTTTGATGGGTTGAGCTTCCGCTCAGGGTCAACGGACTAAACCGCTCACGCGGTAATGAGAGTTAACCGTTTCATCGAATTTCCCCCGTGCCATTGTGCCTGTCTGTAGACTCTTGAGGTTTACCTCAACTTACAGACAGGAGTTTATC
>JABJOR010000129.1 GCA_018664265.1 Rhodospirillales bacterium | reverse complement strand
CTCGGATTGAGAGACGCTGCCATCGGGGCCAGTAATTTCGAGCGTACCACTCGTCAGAGGAACCACGACATAATCATATTCGTGGCGATGAAATCCGGTGGTTGCACCGGGTGCAAATCGAAACTCTGTTACGCGTGTATGATCGTTGTCTATCTGGATGGTTGGAACTGCATGGCTGGTCATAGGATTTATACCCCTTAAGGAATAGAGAAAACTCAACGAAACCGAGACTTGAGTGAAATTTCTTTTCAAGAATGTGAATATTACTGTTTTTTATAATAAATGACTACAAAGGTCCTGTAAAAGGGTGCTATATTTTTATCAACCTCTTGTTACGAGAGGGTAAAAGATAACAAACGGTTCCAGGGAGGACCGACCACGCGCTACTTATCAAATTAGTTCCTTGTATTTCAAATTGATACAGGGCGCTGTTTTGTATGGCGAGCTGGGCAGTATTCTCTCATATGTGTGCCGATGACAATCGATAACAGTCGAAAACGTGGGAGACTCTATATGCAAAAATCACTCAACATTAACCCGGATACATGTACCGGGTGTGTGCAGTGCGAGCTGGCATGCTCGTACGACAATGAAGGGATATTCAATCCCTCCAAATCCCGTATCAAGGTATTTCGCTTTCATGATGAAGGCCGCTTTGTTCCTTATACCTGTACCCAGTGCTCTGATGCATGGTGTCAGCAGGCTTGTCCGGTCGATGCCATCACTGTTGATGCAGCCACTGGCGCCAAGGTTGTTAACGATGCAACATGTGTAGGTTGCAAGGTTTGCACGATTGCCTGCCCATTCGGCACAATCAATTACAATGCAGACAGTGGCAAGGTTATGAAGTGTGATCTTTGCGGTGGTGATCCTGAATGCGCCAAGGCATGCCCTACAGGTGCGATTACGTTCGTGGATTCGAACTGGACTGGACTGGACAAGATGCGGTCCTGGGCCATGAAGACCGATTCCGGAGCGCAAGCTAGCTCTTAACGTAATGATATACAGGATTTAAATTAAGGAGGTTAATATGGCTTGGGCGAAAAATGTCCTGCGAGTGAACTTAACAAAGGGAACTTGCACCAATGAACCATTGAATATGGATTGGGCAGATAAGTATTTGGGTCAGCGCGGGCTGGCAACGAAGTATCTGACAGAAGAAATTGACCCGAAGGTCGATCCACTGTCACCCGATAACAAAATGATTATGACAACTGGGCCTTTGACAGGCACCTGTGCTTCAACAGCCGGGCGTTATTCGGTTGTTACCAAGGGTGCGTTAACGGGCGCGATTGCATGCTCTAATTCTGGCGGTTTCTTCGGTAATGAAATGAAGAACGCTGGTTATGACATGATTATTTTTGAAGGCCGTGCGGAAAAGCCGGTTTATCTTTATATCGAAAATGATGATGTTCAGCTAATCGATGCTGCTGGATTTTGGGGCACAACGGTTTGGGATACCGAAGAAGGTATCAAGGCCAAGCACGGCGACCCTATGATCCGTGTTGCTTCTATCGGTATTGCTGGCGAAAAAGGCTGCAAGTACGCCTGTGTCGTTAACGACATGGATCGTGCCGCTGGCCGTTCTGGTGTTGGAACTGTGATGGGCTCGAAAAATCTGAAAGCCGTTGCTATTCGTGGCACCAAGGGTGTTCAGGTTAAAGATGCTCCACGTTTCTTGGGTGCTGTGAGCGATGCAAAACAGGCACTTGCTGATAACGCAGTGACGGGCCAGGGACTTCCAGCTTTTGGTACCCAGGTTTTGATGAACGTGATCAATGAGACAGGTGCATTGCCAACACGCAACTTCAAAGATGTACAGTTTGAAGGGGCTAATGACATTTCTGCCGAAGCCATGGTCGAAGTACGTTCAAGCGACGGAAAGGCCAATCTGGTCAACACGGCGGCTTGTTTTGGTTGTACCATTGCCTGTGGTCGTGTTTCACAAATCGAACGCACCCACTTTTCGGTCAAGGATCGCCCTGAGTATCATAAGGCCTCCGGTGGCTTGGAATATGAATCTGCGTGGTCGCTTGGTGCTGCTGCGGGGATTAACGATCTGGATGCATTAACATTTGCGAACTTCCTGTGTAACGAGCATGGTATTGATCCGATTACTTTCGGTGCCACACTCGGCGCTGCTATGGAAATGTTTGAAGATGGTGCTATCACGACCAAAGAAACTGGTGGTATTGATTTGAAATTCGGTAATGCCGAAGCCCTGTGCGAACTGGTTGAGCTGACTGGTAAACAGGAAGGCTTTGGTGTTGATCTTGGCCTAGGTTCCAAGCTGCTGTGTGAAAAATATGGCAGGCCAGAATTGTCCATGTCTGTTAAAGGACAGGAATTCCCGGCCTATGATGCCCGTGGCATTCAGGGCATGGGTCTGACCTATGCCACATCCAATCGTGGTGCGTGTCACTTGCGCAGCTACACCGTGGCTTCAGAAGTCCTCGGTATTCCTGAAAAAACCGATCCGCATGTCAGTGAAGGCAAGGCAGGTCTGGTCAAAGCTTTCCAGGATGCAACGGCTGCCTTTGATTCAGCAGGCGTTTGTATCTTCACCACATTTGCCTGGTCGCTCGAAGACCTGGCTCCGCAAATTGATGCGGGTTGTGAAGGTGACTGGTCAGTTGAAAAACTGCTGGAAATCGGCGAACGTGTCTGGAACCTGGAGCGCCAGTTCAATAACGCTGCCGGATTTACAGCAGCCGATGACAATCTACCACAACGCCTGATGAAGGAAGCTGCGAAGACTGGCCCTGCGACAGGGTTGGCTAGCAAGCTCGATGAAATGTTGCCTGAATACTACGATCTTCGTGGTTGGACACCGGACGGTGTGCCTTCCAACGAAACGGTTCAGCGACTAAATTTGTGATGATGTAATCATTTGGGGGCAGACTTGAATGTCTGCCCTCTGTTGATACATTTTATATTTACAGGAGACACTATGAAATACGTCATCATTGGGGCCGGCCCGGCCGGAGTTGTCGCAGCAGAAACACTGCGTAAAAAAGACCCATCTTCAGAAATTACCATGATCAGTGCAGAAGGCCCGTCGCCACATTCTCGCATGGCTATTCCTTACGTTCTGACTGGAAAGATCGAGGAAGCCGGAACGTACTTGCGTAAGGCCGACGGCCATTATGATGAGAATGGCATTACAATTGTTGCTGATCGG
>JABJOR010000128.1 GCA_018664265.1 Rhodospirillales bacterium | reverse complement strand
GCCCAATTAGCAAATGGATGACCATCTGGATGTTCACTAGCGCTACGTCCTCGGCAATAAATTCTATTAAAGAATTTGGTTAATCCAATACGCTCCATTCTATCAACAACTGCATATAAACTGCTGTCAGTATGGGCGATGATATCAATACCTGCCTCATTAACGCTGTTGAGCACTTCTTTGACATCCGGGTAGGCCTCAAGAGTCTTTTTCCGCATTCTGTTAAAAGCTAGAAAGGCGCTGTCAAAGATCTTGGATAACTCTTGCTTGCTTAAATTACCGTACTGTTGTTGGACAAGGTCGACCTCAAGCAGGGAAAAAGGATGCTCAACATTATTGTGTCTTTGATGAACATATTTGAAGCCATCCAGCAATTCCTCCCTCTCCCATCCCGTAATGTTAATAACCTCCTCTACCATTGCGTAGAAAGAGGGGACAAAGAACGAAACCCAATCGTACAAAGTGTTATCAAGGTCAAATATGATGCATTTAGGTTTGATGCGCGGAATACTGGACATTGCTCAGGCGTCATTCACTTTTTGTTGACGGAGTGCTTAAGCTCGGCGCATCAATAATATTTTGTTGGCCAAGGCGAGCGTCTTTATCAAGAGCCTTTGGTGTGTAATCAAAAAAAGAGAATCCCAATCCAACCGAAATAAAAATGAGAACAGCAATTACTAAATTGTAAAACCCTGAAATTTTGTTATGTGCAGGAATCTTAGTTCCTTTTCCTTCAAGAGTAATAGGGTCCACTTCTTCAAAGCGGCTGAATGCAGAAATGGTTTGGGTCATACCATGAGGGACTTTGAAAAGGCCAGATTCTCTAAGTTCATCGTCAAATTGCTCTCCAAAAGCGACAGCACCACGCAACATACGGTGATAAACATTCAGGTCCAGCGTTCGTACCGCGAAAACGCCAAGCGCTGCAATCAATACAATGACACTGGATACGTGGATATAACCCAGTCCAGGAATGTTAAATCCGTACATTTCTGGGCGGCTAAGCAACACAACAGCAACGCCAAGAGCGGCAACAACAAACGTTAAGCCGAGCTGACGTGATTTAGCTGACATCTCATTGAAATGCATCTGGGTGTCCACTACTTTTTCCCACATTTCGATTTTGAGTTTAAGCCGTTCACTATCTTCTGAGACCATAGATTGCTTCCTCAATGCGTGATTCCGATACTTGGAAAAAATGTCAAATACATTCAGGCCTACTAGCTATTTTGGCCCAAAAGAGAGAATTTTAGCCGTTATGCGACACGACTCCTTCGATACCACATATTGAGAACGTAACATGAACACTGGACATGTGCTATTGAATTATGCATTATAGAGTTTATCAATATGTAGGCGGGCTTTGTAGTCAGGTATACTATATATTGGGGGAATTTAATAAGTTTTTGTGTTTTGGAGATAAATCGAATGCAAAACGTTACGCATGCTGTGATGGCTCAACGGCATGAACACAAAGATAGCCGTGATAATTTTCCAACTCCACCATGGGCGACCAGAGGGTTGTTAGAACACATAATACTTCCTGAACACGACTCGATTAGTAGACAATCTTGTCTTGAGCCAGCGTGCGGGGAAGGCCACATGGCTAAAGTCTTAGATGAATATTTTGCTGAGATTTCCTGCTCAGATATCTATCCCTATGGATATGGAGATACAGCCAATTTTTTGGAAAAAGAGTATGTCCCAAATTCATTTGATTGGGTTATCACTAATCCGCCATTCAAACACGCTGAAGAATTTATTCAGAAGTCACTTGAAATCTGTCGGGTAGGCGTTGCCATACTCGCGCGAACTGTTTTCATTGAAAGTATTGGTAGATACGAGCGGATTTTCAAACATACTCCTCCTTCTAAGTTTGCACAATTTTCAGAAAGAGTACCGATGGTAAAAGGACGTCTTGATAGAAAGGCTTCTACTGCTACTGGCTACAGTTGGATAATTTGGGAAAAGAGTGTTTCTGAGGCTCCACGATTAATGTGGATACCACCGTGTCGTAAGGTGTTAGAGCGTGAGCACGATTATGAAACTCCTGGAAAAAACCATTCTAAGGAAATTTCCGAAAACTCCCGCGATCAACTGGAAATCTTTGCTGCCTAAACTGGGTATAGGTGAAAGGTGAAGTCGATATACAAAATTGCTTTGTACTGCGTCAAGCCGTCGGGTTTATTACTCTAAATCATACCCAGTAATTTCTTTGAGATCATTTAGTGAGAGCAGAGAGCTTTTGCTCCTATGTACTAGCCTATGGCAATTCGGGCAAAGGGGCACGACGCCATCAAGTGCAGCTTGTAACGAAGTTCGTTCGG
>JABJOR010000127.1 GCA_018664265.1 Rhodospirillales bacterium | reverse complement strand
GAATTGGCGTGCGGGTGATACCAATAGGTGCCCGCATCTTCGCAAGTAAATCGGTATTGAAAATCACCACCTGGCTGCACCGCCTTTTGCGTGACAAAAGGGACACCATCCATATTGTTCGGTGTGCGAATGCCATGCCAATGAATGCTGGTTTCTTCCGGCAACTCATTTTTCAAATTCAGATCAAGTACACCGCCTTGATCCACGGTCAGGACCTCACCTGGCGATGCACCGCCATATCCCCAAACCGGCATCTCCAGTTTTGTCTGCCCCGCCTGCATGGTGATCCGCCCGGTTCGCGCTATCAGCTTTTTCGGCGCAGTTGCCGCGCTGGCCACCAAAGGCTGAACCAGTGCTCCCAGCCCCAAAGCCCCGGCACCTTTCAACAGTTTCCGTCGATTTAACTTCATGTTTTCCAGTTTCTGCAATTAACGGCCCTGACAATATGATGTGTCAGCAAGTCATAGCCTTTCCAGCTGCTGGAAGGTCAACAGGCAAATTAGCGTGTTAAAGATTGTTGATAAAACAATCATTAGACGCAACAATCTATCCGGGTTGCTTCCTTTTTAAGCTGAATTTTTCACTGTTCAGAGAATGGACTATTTCATGGTCTCAGTATTGCGAATTATTGTATCTGCGTTGTTGATGAGCCTCCTTTCGATTGCCCCATCCAATGCAGATATCACCACATTAGCGCCTGCCCCGGCGCAATCTGGTTTTATTCAAACCGCTGAACTGCAACAATCCGAAGTGAAGGTTGAAAATAAGCGTTTGCGACAAAAGCATCTGAGACAACTGGCCGATATCGCCTACAGGCAAGGAAACTATAAAAAAGCATTTAACATATATATGAACCTGGTATCCATGGGTTCTGAACGTGCCGTCTTCGAGGTCGCTGTAATGTATTACGCGGGGAGGGGCGTGGAAGAAAATCCGGAAATGGCTTTGAAATTTGCCCTTGCAGCGGAAGGAGCAGGTTACAAGTTGGCGCGAACGCTGCTTGGAGATATTTACCGCGACAAATCCATAGAGTTCAGATCCATTGAACAATCCGTCAATTGGTACACAAAGGCTGCTGAAGGTGGTGAGCGGATGGCTCAATACAAACTGGGAGCCCTGTACTATTTTGGTGATGAAATTGACGCAAATCCAAAAAAGGCGATGAACTACCTGACGAAATCGGCAGCCCAAAAAAATGTTAACGCGCTGTCCTTGCTGGGGGAGATTTATCAACTCGGGTATGAAGGTGTCGCAATAAATTACCAACTCGCTCTGAAGTACAATTATGGCGCAGCGATCAAGGGGGACCGGATCGCCCAAAATAATCTTGCCATGATGTACAAGGATGGGCTGGGTGTGCAAAAAGACCATGATAAAGCGGCACCCTGGTTTTTGGCCGCTTCTGATCAAGGGCATTCGCAAGCCCAGTTGGTGCGAGGTATGATGACAAAATATGGTGTCGGGGTGCCAAAGAGTATCGCGGATGCATATTTTTGGACGGCCCTTTCCCTGAAATCGGGGTCCACGGCGGCCAGACAAAAACTTGAAGATTTAGGAAATTTACTTTCGAGAGAAAAAATTAGAAAAACAGAAAAGAAGGTAGCAGCATGGAATCCGGTGAGGTTCAAACCTTCAAACTATGACCTCCCTCCGCCACCTCCGGGTGTTGCAACTGCGCCTTTAGTCAAAACTGCCGCGGCCAAGGCAGTCACGCAAGTAATGGCTATTGCAAAACCCTTGAGCATCGCATTGCCGACAAAACCCATTAGCTTGAATTACCGGGAAGTAGCTCAAAAACCTGACGACATTGCAGTGGTCATAGGCATTGCAAATTACGGCAGGCTTGGCAAGGACATTCCCGATGTCGTGCCCGCCTACGCCGACGCAAACGGAATGAAGCAATGGCTCATGAAGTCCAAGGGGATACGCGAAGGAAATATCATCCATTTGAAAGACGCGACGTCTGCGCAAATGACGGGTGTTTTTGGTAATCAAAGCTCCCACAAAGGTAAGCTCTTTAACTGGACCAAACCGGGCAAGTCGAACATTTATGTTTATTATGCCGGGCATGGGGCGCCGGGTGAAAATGGCAGCAGTGCGGTGTTGGTGCCGTCTGATGCAACGGCTGATACTTTGAACCTGGTGGGATACTCGCTGGAAACGCTTTACAAAAATCTGGCGAAAATTCCGGCCAAATCCATTACGGTTATTCTTGAGGCCTGTTTTTCAGGATCAAGCCAGGGCGGGTCGGTCATTGCTCGGACTTCTGGCTTGATGATCAGGCCCAAGATTCCGCCAGCACCAGGCAACATTACGGTTATTTCTGCCGGGGCTGCCGATCAGGTTGCCTCGTGGGAAGAAGACAGCTCCCACAGTCTGTTCACAAAATACTTCTTGATGGGGATGAGCGGCGAAGGTGACAAAAAGCCTTACGGCAACGGAGACGGTACAACCAGTTATGATGAATTGAAGTCCTGGCTTGCTGATTCCATGACCTATCGTGCGCGGCGCTATTATGGCCGTACCCAGACCGCGCAAATAACGGTGAGATAACTTATCCCCGATTGACCCTGTGCTCCCCCTTCGCTAACGTTTGGGTATGACACTACGGGGAATCTTCATACAGCAGGCGCTGGCATGAGCGTCTTTTTGGCCAAGCGGTTTTTAACCTTTGTGGCAACCCTTTTGGGCGCCTCAATCGTTGTCTTCCTTGTGCTGGAAATCTTGCCGGGCGATCCGTCCATGACCCTGTT
>JABJOR010000126.1 GCA_018664265.1 Rhodospirillales bacterium | reverse complement strand
CCGAGTTAGAGAACAGCCTGAGTCACTTGCTGCCCTTATCTTGATGCGTATACTTCTAGAATTGTAATGTACAAATCGAAACCGAGTCATCTATGAACAAATCAAAAAACGAAATTCAAAACCAATTTTCAATTCAAGAAAATCAACCTTCAAATTGGTTTGAACCGCTGTATTCAAAGGCCAGTATGGATGGTGAGGGTGTTCCCTGGGCGAACATGAAACCCCATCCTTCTTTCGCCAATTGGCAGAGTAATAATCCACAGGACGGAGAAGGCAAATCAGCGCTTGTTGTCGGTTGTGGCTTGGGAGACGATGCCATCGAATTAGAGGCCCTTGGCTTTCATGTAACAGCCTTTGACATTTCTACAACAGCAATAGAATACTGCAAAGAACGGTTTCCTGAATCAAAAGTAGAGTTTGTTCAGGCTGACCTTCTGGAATATCAAACTCAATGGCACCGTAAATTCGACTTTGTTCTTGAAATACTTACAGTTCAAGCACTTCCCCCAAAGTATGAAGTTGAGCTCATTCAAAACATTTCTAATTTCACAGCTCCTGGCGGACTGCTCCTTGTTATTGCTGACGTAGGCAAAGAACATAGGACTTTCGACAATGGTCCTCCCTGGCTGCTAACGCCTGAACATATTGACTCGTATGTATCATGCGGACTGATCGTTCAAGAAACCACTGCAGAAAAAATCCCTTTGAACAATGACGAAGGCATTTATGTCACCGCGTTCAGCAAACCCAGCATTTAGGTATTCCGAATTACCCGCTTTAGGTCTAATGAGCAGACATGTTAATCTGAATTAAAACTGGAAACACCAATGCTATCGGCTACGTCATTGATTTTAGTCTTTATCGTCGTCCTCGTCGTGGCAATGAGGGTGCGTAAGTACGTGCGGGAGAATGAAGAGCTCCGCGCATGGTATGGCGACGTTTTGAAAGACCGGATCAGTTTGCTCAAGAAAATTGTGGGCTATGGAACGCTCATTCTCTGGATTGGAATTTGGGCGGCGACGAGAGGCGATGATAAAGCCAGCATTGGCAGCTTGTTAAAAGAAATTTCAAATTCCTGGACCAAACAAGAAGCCCCCATTAATCCGGCTATAAAAGAAGAATAAAGCTTACTTTAGGTGCGGACAAACGTGAAGATATTGCCCTTTGTTCCTGCCAATGGGGTGGCATTGTGGTATCTTTACTGCGGAGTTAATGTCCAATTTGACAAAGTCTGCCAAAATCATGTGTTTGCGAAATCATTTTAAAAAGCAAGGAAGACGCCCAAATGCTTGATCCAAGTGACCCTGGATGGGAGCCGTCATCCATAGCGGATATTGCAACCATGGTTGTCGATGACGACCCCATGATTACTAAGATAGTTGAAGCTGCCTTGCTCAATATGGGAATGACGAATGTCTACGCTATTAATGATCCTCGTCAGGCAATGGATTTTCTGGCTGAAGGAATTGGTGGCGTTCAACTCATAATTTGCGATCTTCAAATGCCGGATGTATCCGGAATTGATGTGCTTGAGCAAGTTCGTTTAGATTTTCCCGACTTGCCATTTCTCATGCTCACAGCGAACAGATCACCTGATGCAGTGTCAAAAGCAGTTGGCAAAGGTGTATCCAGTTACATGGTAAAACCATTTCAATTGGGGGAATTGCAAGACAGGGTGTGGCAGCTCATTAACCGCCGGTACCGGGGGTTGGGAAAAGAAAGCAACTTACCTGGGTCATTGAATTCAGTTTGATGCCCGCTTTTACTCCCTAATCCAGAACTTACTTTAGGCGCGTAAAGCACAAGCCTTTGCGACGATAGGACAGTTATTCCAACAAGCCGTTGTCGACGCCTTGTTGGGTATCCAGGAAGATCAATTTATAGCCGTCTCAAAGCTATGGATTTAATGACTTAAAACAGGAGGCATATAATGACGGATGAACCCGTAAAGATCACAGGTGGATGCCTGTGTGGCGAGGTCCGTTTTGAGGCTCAGGCTTTTCTCAAATCCGGATATTATTGCCACTGCAAACAGTGTCAAAAAAGTAGCGGGGCGCCCGCCGAAATTGGTATTCCGATTAATGCAGGGAGTCTTACATTTACGAAGGGTGAGCCAAAATATTACGTTTCATCCGAAGTCGGTAAACGTGGATTCTGTAATACTTGTGGCTCAAGACTTGTCTGGCGCCCCAATGACCCGGCAAATGATCACTGGACTAACCTCAGTGTTTGCTCATTGGATAACCCTGAAGATGTCAGACCCAAGGCGCATACATTTGTTGATAGCCAACTGCCGTGGTACCACCTCGTTGACAATTTGCCTCGCATGCGTGAGGAGGATGAAAGTGAGTTTCTCGAATCATTTCCGGGAGAGCCCCCTGAAGCGAGCTAGGTAGATAGCCAGGCAAAACCCTGCTTCACTCTCCGGATGCTGGGCCATTGCTAAACAGGAAGAAATCGACAGAATATATGCTCTGTTACAGGCTCGATAACCTTCGGCTTTCAATGGCTATTTATGCCAATTTGTTGTATACTGTATGCCGAAAAATGAAGGAGGAATGGAAATGAAAACGGCAAAAAACGGCTTCATTCGCATGGTGCTTGTTATTGGTTTGGGCATTTTCATTTCTGCATGCCAAGCCTCGAACGCCCATAAAAATTGTAGAAATGATAATGATGAATTATGGGGCTGGTACTGCGGTGGAAAAACCTTGCTTACGCATGGTCAGGTTTATGATCAGCCACTTTCTATCGTCCAGGATATTAGCGGCAACGTCATAATTTCAGATGATTACGCCAGCATGGGAAATGAGATTTTCTATGGCCAAAAGAATACAGGATGGCCTCACTCCGGAATTGATTTTGCTACAGCACAACCAGGAAAATTGATTCTTGCGACAGCCGACGGCTATGCTTATCAAATGGTAGAAGCCACGGGCCAGGTAGCTGTCAGAATCCAGCATTCAAAGAAATATCGCCGCACCCGATCAGATGGAAGCGGTCAATTCTATGAATTTGTCATGAACAGTGATTATGAACATATGTTTTCCACGAATATCAGCCCTGCAGGACGCAAGGTTCAACGGGGAGAAGTAATTGGGATATTAGGTGAACTTAAACCAGGATCTGATCAAATAAAGTATTTGCACTATGGCCTTACTGTAGGAAGAATAATTGACGGGCATGCAAATCCACACCTGTTTTGGGCAAATGGCCCAGGGAAACTGAGCTGTTTTGATCCCGATCAGGAATACCCGGAAAACCAGTTTTATCTGACATTGCCAATAGCTTGTTCTGATACAGCTAAACTGCCGCCAAGTGAAACATAGATTGTTATAACTGATAAACTGGTAAACTAATAATGATGATAAACAAACTTGAAATTCGCGAAAGCCGCTCCGGTGACGTTACCGGAATAGAACAACTGTATATGAAAGCTTTCCCTGACGAGGACTTGGCACCACTTGTCAGGGAACTCCTGGATTTAAGGCAGGGCGTAATATCTTTCGTTGGGATAGATGAAAACGTCATCGTAGGCCATATCATTTTTACGATTTGCCACATTGAGGGAGCGAAAGATGAGGTTACGCTTTTAGGCCCACTCGCTGTCACACCAACTTTGCATAAGCAAGGGATCGGAAGCACCTTGGTTCAGAAGGGTTTTAAGCACTTGGAGAACTCTAAAATCGGCTCTGTATTTGTCCTAGGGG
>JABJOR010000125.1 GCA_018664265.1 Rhodospirillales bacterium | reverse complement strand
CTTCAAAATACTCATGATTTGACTGTCTGAATAACGTGACTTTTTCATAGTGAATCTCCTGCGTTTATAATACGAGAAAATTCTACTCATGAAGACCACTAATTTACGGGGGTATTACCCTTCGACTATGAGGGTGACGTTAAGTTAAGACCCACGACTCCGGCGACGATCACAAGCAGGCAAATGATCCTCATGATGTCCCGTGACTCACCAAATAGAATCATCCCGAGCACCGACACCCCTACTGCACCAATACCTACCCAAACAGCGTACGCAGTACCCACCGGTATCGTTTTTAAAGAGAGGGATAAGGTCCACATGCTAACAACCAAAGCAGCGACCGTCAGGGCAGATGGTATAGGTTTTGCAAAACCATCGGTGTATTTGAGCCCTATCGCCCATCCGCACTCAAACAAGCCAGCCAAGGCCAAATAGATCCAAGCCAAAATTTCAATCCTGTTCCTGCAGCAATTTTCGACCAATGTCAGCTCGTTGCATTTGATAATCCATGCAACTTGAAGAGCGGTGTTGTATGCACAGCCTAGATGAGGGATAGGTCAGTTGTGACAACTTGGCAACCAAGACATGCCTGATAATTTCTGATGTTGGTTTTGTCATCTGCCATTCCTCTGTGTGTTTGTTAATCAGAGGTATTTATTGATCGGAACCACGGGATATTTGATCCAAGAGCCCCCGTACGAACAATGTTATATTAGTAGCAATCTACAACGTTGTCGGGCCATCAGCCTCTGGTATTGGATTTCGTCATACCCCTTTCACATCTTCTGCCATAGAATATTCTATTAGGCTTGAGTGCTAGGAAAACATAACGTTTGCGGAAATAGACGGGGCAAGACTTCCGCTTTGCGGACTAAAGCGGGTATTCGAAAACACGCGCATAAATTACTGCTCATGAACCGAAGCGAACTTCTATTGATCCAGCTTTTTGTACATCGAACTTGTCTTTAACGATGGTGTTGACAGCGTGATCGGTCCACTGAATCTACCTTCCTAAACTAGAATGGCATATGGTATGGAGGCCTTATTCGTTGAGATTTCCGACACTATCCAGACGATGGAAGATTGGAGTCTCAATTTCCCCGTGGATAAGTTGGTTCTCTCCTGAGATGGCCGAACCAACCGGATTATTCTGCCATCTTCTTGAATAAAGAGGCGTTCGCGCAGAACGTGTTCGCCCCCTTGACCTCACCAGCCAACCATTTTTCGCACAAACCTTCGCTCGGACACTTAACGCACCGCCGACGGGCGTTTTTCATGAGGTACATGACATCCGGATCGGTGTCTGTGGATACCCTGGGGTCGACACGCACACGGGCCATCATGTTCATCATGCGCCGGACCGAGGCCGTCGTCCCGGTTCGTCTAGCCCACCCGAAGAGGACGGCAATCATCATGACCATACCAATGGCCAAAGCTAAATTGAATGGTGTTTGATCCATGATTCAAGCCTCCTTGATGCACGGCAAGGGCACTCAAGGCGAGGGGGAGAAGGACGCCCATAACCGCACGTGCTGGTCCGTATAGCCACGAACCGGAATTATCTTCATCAGACGGATAATAATCTACCTATTGCCACATCCGAGCGCCTTGATTTAGGTTAATCGATGGGCGCCCCGTATCTCTTCGAAATTTCCCAAACTTCAATGACTGGAGGTGGTGTGTCGTTGTCTTTCACTGCTGCTGCCACCTGTGTTTCGTTTCGTGTCATCTCCAGTTTGATGTCAGACATCCACAGTCTCGATCTCATTCTGATAACGTATCGCAATGGGGCCCACCGTGGGCCTACTTTTAAGGAACACCATCAACATCGAGTAGCGAGCTATGCACAAGCAAACCTCGCAGCGTTTTGCTGAGTGTTTGCGGAATGGGCATTTTTGTCCTACTGCTGAAAAAATCGATGAATTCTTCGATTGTATTTGCACCGGATACTGATCCAAACCAATACGCCTTTTCATTGCCAATTGGGATAAAGGACAACCACCCCCCTGCCACGTAAAATCCTGTTTGGGCGGTGGAGCCCACATCGATGTCATTTAGGTCAAGAATTGGACGGAAACGATATGCATAGTGATCGTTGGGGCGGAAAGTTACGGCGCCGATCATGACATCGGTTTCATAGGAATCGCCATTGCTGAAATGGCAGATCGCCTCGTCACTTTTGTTTTCCACCGAAACCACGTCATGGTTGAACTTGATTTTCTCTAGACCTACTGCGTCGCCTAACATTCGCGCCAGTTCTGGCCGAAAGAGTCCGACTACGAGGGCACCGTATTTCTCTGGCCACCGGCATGAATGCCAGTACGAGGCCTACATGAAACCAATCCCTTATCGCCGCCATCGTTTCCAATCACCGATCAGCCAGTATTCAGTATGGCCATATTATCGTTTCCCATTGAGCTATCGGGAAATTGAATGCCTTCTTGCAGAGCGCTCCGTGTTGGAATGTCTGCCTAGGGGCGTTAGCAGATGTGTCCAATGCCATTGGTGGGCCGATTTGAATTTCCGTTTATGTTAAGGGTTGTCGGACATCTGCCCTGGCTCCTCGCCTGCTGCGAGCTCGGTTGGGCAGGTGTCGGACAAGCCTCAGGGGAGGAAACTGCGGGAGGGTTACGCTCG
>JABJOR010000124.1 GCA_018664265.1 Rhodospirillales bacterium | reverse complement strand
TTCGCAGCTAGATATGGGGAATAAGGTTCAAATATGCTATCTATATTAGCCATGGGTTTTCTTTTAGGCGTACAGCACGCCATGGAAGCCGATCATATCGCCGCCGTTGCCTCGATTACAGCGGGGCAAAGCCGCTTTTCACGGTTCTTGCGACATGGTTTGTTCTGGGGCATCGGTCACGCTTTGGCGCTGTCGGCATTTGCTGGCTGTGTGGTCATGTTGCGGGGAGAAATCCCGGAGGAGCTGGGGGCAAGTATAGAGTTTTTCGTCGGACTGATGTTGATTTTTCTGGGCTCTATGGTCATTTGGCGGCTGATACAACAGCAGGTACATTTCCATGTTCATCGCCACGCTGATAAAAAAGTTCACTTTCATGCCCATGATCACGCTGGCGAGGTTGCAGAACACGATAAGAACCGTCATCAGCACGATCATGCTCCAGGCGGTGTCCGCCGTAGCCTGTTTGTCGGCATTATGCATGGTATGGCTGGATCTGCTGCGTTGATAGCCTTGGCTACACCCGGTCAATGGATACAAGGAATGGGCTTTGTCTTGCTTTTCGGAGCAGGGTCTATTGCAGGAATGGTCATGATTACTTCAGTTGTTGCTTTACCATTGGCTCTGACTGGGCGGGTTTTAACTGGGCTGAACCGAAGTTTGCAGGCCGTTGTCGGTGTTGCTTCCATAATTATTGGTGGTGTTTATGCTTATAGTCAGGCACCAGCAATTCTAGGACTTATAGAGTCCCTATAAATCGGCGCTATCTTCTTGAGGGGCAAATGGGATACTGAATGAAATACAGGCACCACCGTTCTTCGCATTGTCTGCCCAGATAATGCCGCCAAAAAATGTAATAATCTGCTGGCAAATTGCCAATCCAAGGCCTGTCCCGGCAGCCATTTTTTTTGAATTTTCCTGGGCCTGGTGAAATTTTTCAAAAATATAATCCTGATGTTCCGGCAGAATTCCACGTCCATTATCCGTTATGCTTACCAACAAAGCATTTTCTTGTTTATGTGCACTCACCTGAATGATGCCGCCGGGATTTGCACAAAATTTTATGGCGTTTGAAACAATATTGATGATGACCTGTACCAATTTATCACGGTCTGCCTGTACATTCGGAAGGTCCTTGTCGATATCAAGGCTCAAGCTGATATTGTTTTCCTGAATAAGCCCGTCCATGATTGCAATGGCATCTTTGACGGCGGAGGTCGGGTTCAAGGACGTGATCACCCAATCCATGCGCCCAGCTTCCATTTTGGCCAGGTCAAGAATTTGATCGATCAGGCGTGTCAGACGTTCGCTTTCTTTTGTTATGATGTTAAGAAAATTTTGCCGTTCTTCTGTGCTGACTTGCGTGCCTTCTTGCAAAATTTCACTGAATGCCCGAATGGATGTCAACGGCGTACGCAGTTCATGGGAAATTGTTGTCAGAAATTCATCTTTTAGAGCATCAAACTCCTGTAGTCGCTTGTTCGCCTGTTGCAACTTCAATGACGTTTCTTCCAGTTCAGTGGATTTGACTTCAAGCATGCGGCTATATTCGATAACTTGGGTGGTTTCATCCAGCATTTGGAACACTTCATTAAAGCTTACGTTTTTACCCTTTATCATAGAGCCAATGATGACCCTGGCTGTTGCTGAGCCAATAGCCCCGGAAAGCAAACTTTCTGCATGATTGAGTATTTGCCTGTCGGCAATATCATCACCCTTTAATGAGCTGTTATTTGTTTTTGCGAATGCTTTGAAGTTTGTTTCTGCGCGGCCAGGGCCGACAAAACGGCCAATAAGTTCCTGGAGCGCTGTAATAGTAACTGTGCCTTGCCAATTGCGACGTTCTGTTTGGTCCAACGCATTGTCGAACACATCAACAAAAAGTTGCCCTTGAATTCGATCTATAGGGCTTAATTCCCTCCACATGGAAACAACGACGTATCCTCCGATGTTTGCAACCATGCTCCAGAACAGGGCGTGAGAAAGGCTGTCAAAGCCGTTCAGGCCAAACAATGCATAGGGTTTCAAGAAGCTAATTCCAAATAACCCTTCGCTGATAAAGTTGATGGGCAGCCACCCTGATTGAGCAAAAGAGGGTAGCAATAAAGTATAGGTCCAGATTAGAAAACCAAGGGATAGTCCGGTTAAGGCTCCTTTGCTTGAGCCGCCTTTCCAGAAAATACCGCCAATAATGGCCGGGGCAAACTGGGCGGCAGCCGTGAACGAGACAAGGCCAATGGTCACCAACGAATAGGACTCGCTGGCGATGCGAAAATATCCATACCCGAGCAACAGAATAATTAAAATACTGGCGCGACGAATTGTTAGCAGGAGAGCTGACAGATCACCACCTTCCGTGACATCAACCCACTTCCAGCGCAACAACAAAGGCATGACCAGATTGTTGCAAACCATTGTTGAAAGCGCGATAGAGGCCACAATAACCATGGATGTCGCAGCCGAGAGGCCTCCGATAAAGGCAAATAGAGCTAGTTTGCCCTGATCAAAATAAATCGGTACCGACAGCACATACATATCCGCATCACTGGACATTCCAGCGAAGGCTGTCTTGCCCCCAATGGCAATTGGCAAAACAAATATGTTTATAACCAGAAGATACAACGGGAATAGCCAGGCAGCAGTTCTAAGCTGTGATTCGTCCCTGTTTTCAACGGCTGTTATATAAAATTGCCTTGGAAGGAATAGGATCGCAGCCATACTTAGCAGGGTCATGGTTACCCATTGGCTGTAATCGTTATCTTCGCTAACTGTAAATAAGTGGCTCAGGCCATGGGCTTGTGCCTTAAAGAACAAATCCCCAAAGCCATCGAAGACACTGAATGTTACGAACAAGCCAACAGCCAGGAATGCAAATAATTTGATCAACGATTCAAAAGCAATAGCTGCGACAAGGCCTTCGTGGTGCT
The DNA here is from genome assembly GCA_018664265.1 of Rhodospirillales bacterium. GTDB lineage: Bacteria > Pseudomonadota > Alphaproteobacteria > Rhodospirillales > Casp-alpha2 > JABJOR01. The sequence goes on along the minus strand of JABJOR010000124.1, from coordinate 2,548 downwards.
CGCTAGCTTCAATATGGCGCGTACCGAAAAGAATTGCGAACAAAGCCAGGACAATAGCGACGAGCAGAGTTGTATCTATGCCAAAAGGCGCTCCATACGCTGGAACACCAGCATTTTGAAATTCTACGAGCAGGTTAAAGCTTGTCGCGATAGATTTGAGCTGCAATGAGATATAAGGAGTTGTCCCAATCACGGCGATGATTGTCACAAGAGAGCCAAGTGCGAAGTTCTTTCCATAACGCGATGAAATGAAATCTGCGATCGAGGTGATTCGGTGCACTTTGCAAATCCGGATGATTTTTACCAGAACAAATGACCAGAGGATAAATACTAAGGTTGGGCCCAAGTATATTGGAAGATAATCCAATCCTGATTTCGCGGCAAGGCCAACGCTTCCATAAAAAGTCCAGGACGTGCAATAAACAGCGATGGATAAAGTATAAATATAGGGATTGTTGGTTAAGCTTCGGCCTTCTGCAGCTCGTTTTTCACCATAGTAGGCAATGGCAAACAATAACCCTAGATAGGCGAATGATACTCCAACAACCAGACCACCGTGCATCAGAATTCACCGTGATCAGATTTCAATGCAGTGTCGATATTCGTATGATCTTTGTTTTTGATATTTCGTCTGGCTCCATAGGCAATGGCAACGATAATAAGCCCCCATAACCCGTATAAAACAACATACGAAACGGGCATACCAAAAACGAAAGCCTGTTTGTCGTAGGTCGATAATATTGGTGGGAACAAAAACAATATGCTAGCGCAAAACAATGCGACCGCCCATTCTTTTTTTCTACCGGTACGTTTCATGCGCCTATTGTTTCATTTTCCAAAGAGTTATTTTGGAGCAGTTCCTGGATCGTTGGCACTTTCACCCTCTTGGATTAACTCTATTACTCTGTCGACCAGTTCTCGAGTGGAGAAGGGCTTTGTAATGTAATCATCTGCACCCAGTCCCAATGCACGCTGCTTGTCTTCCTCGCGGCCCTTGGCGGTGAGCATAATTACCTTGATGGCGGACCATTCCGGGTTGCTTTTGATGACTTCGCAAACTGAAAACCCGTCACGCTTTGGCAACATGATATCCAGCAATATTGCGTTCGGCCTATCTTTTTCGATTTCCAGGATCGCCTGATCGCCGTCTTCTGCAATTCTGACCTGGAGCCCCGCTTTTTTCATAATGAATTGTAATGACAGGACAATATTAGGCTCGTCCTCTGCCACTAACACCGAATAACCCATTTAAAATTCTATCCCTTAAAGCAAACGTCATCCTCTTATACGGGGAAATTAGCCCACATGAAAAGGTTTTGTCGTTAGCTCCAGGTGAAGATGACTTAATTGGACATTAATACCGGGGTCGTCATTTCTTTTAAAATGTTATTCGTAACACCACCAAAGGCCTTCTCACGCAGGCGTGAGTGCCCATAGGCACCCATCACCAACAGGTCGGCCCCTGAGTCAGCCAGGAAGTTTAAAATTGCCCGATCGATATCAATATCGGTTACGGTCATCCGTTCAACTTTGGCATTAACATTATAATGTGCGAGATGGGCTGCAATATCAGAACCCGGTTTTTTGCCATGTGCCCCTTTGCGCTCATCAGCATTGATAACCAGAATGATAATCTCTTCCCGGTCTTGCAGGAGAGGAATAGCATCATTGACGGAGCGAGCCGCCTTTGCACTTCCATCCCAGGCAATAACAGCGGTTTTTACAGGCTGGATCTTCTTGCCCACATAGGGAACCAGATATACTGGGCGCCCGGATTCGAAAAGGGCTGCTTCCATGAGGGCTGTATTGAAGTTTTTCCCACTGCGTTTGTGGTCTACCTGACCAAGAATAGTGATATCAGTATGGCGGGCATGAAAAGCCAATGCGTTTGGAATTTTAGCCGCAGATTTATGAATGGTGTCTGTTGAGTAGCTGATACCTGCTTCTTCAGCAGCCTCGACAAATCGGTCAATGGCTTTCTTCGCTGATGTTTCAACCGCTTCGCGTTGGGCTTCATGAAAGCCGGCGGGAAGGGCTTCGCTGATGTAATCAGCAATTGTGGATTTGATCATTAACGCCACACCAGCCACATGCGCATCATGCTTTCCGGCCAGAGAAATGGCGGTACGAATGCGATGTGTGCACGCTTCGCTGTCATCCAGGTGAACAAGTATATCCTTCATAACCGTATTATTCCCTTAACCGAAAATTCCATAAATTTGATTACTATTTATTCGCCCGACAGATCAAATTGCGAGATACTCGTGACGCAGCTCTTCGTTTTCAAGAACTTCCTGCGCCGTTCCCCTGAAAGCCACCTGACCCATATCGACAATAATTGCTGTGTCTGCCAATTTAAGGGCCGCAACAGCGTTTTGCTCGACGATGATGGTGGTGATCCCAAGCTCTTTTACCTGCTTCAAAATTTTCTCAATTTCTTGAACGATGACAGGAGCCAACCCCTCATATGGCTCATCAAGAAACAACAGTTTGATGTCACGTGCCAACGCCCGTGCGACGGCCAACATTTGCTGTTCGCCACCCGACA
>JABJOR010000123.1 GCA_018664265.1 Rhodospirillales bacterium | reverse complement strand
CTTTCGCTTACATTGCCCAGCTTATCCCACATGGTGCGGCCAGCAGGGCCGCGAATTTCTTCCATGATGGTGCCTACGCGATCGCCAGCAAGGGACGAGCGCAACAACCGTTCCGTTGAATCGTATGATCCAACCAGACCACCAGCGGAGCTGAGTTGATCAGCAAATTCGACAAATAAACGCTCGATGATCGTTGCATTAATGTTGCCCAGCAAAGACATATGCTGGGAAAGCTCACGGATTTCTTCATCATCCATGCGCTCAAACAAACGTGCTGATTGTTCTGCACCAATGGCCATCATGAAAGTTCCCGCTTTTTGCGGTCCTGTCATGCTGCGGTAATCGTCGCGAATGGCCATCTTAAAACCTTATTTTAGTGCTTTGTTAACCATAACGATGCACATTCTATATGATCATGAAAACATTAAATCCAATATCTTTATTTCAAGGAATGTTCATGAAATCAAATACGATCATATCTACATTGATCGTTGTGTTGATATCAGTACTCTTCTTTCAAATTCAAGATTATGCAATAGCGCAATCTACACAATTAAATCAAGGCACTAGCTCAACAACAAAACTTTACACCCATCCGAAAAAAGGATTTTCCCTTAACGTTCCAACGGACGCTGTTCTGACTGAAAGAGAGGCACCCGTTGATATTTCTCTCAACTCAAGGCTTGGTTGGGGGATGACTGTTCAATCAGCAACAGCGAATCCTTCTTCACCTCTGGAAGAGTTAGTAACAAAACTGGAAATGCGATATCTGGGGCAAGATAAACCCTGGTCACAAAAACTCAAAGGAACCAAACGCATGTTCAAAGAGTATGAAGCGTATGACGCGACATATGAAGGTTCAGGAATGCGTGCTCGTGTTATAATCATACGTGCTACTCAACAAGACTATGTTTTGATGTTCGTAACACCGTCAGATTTATATGCCAGTGTATCTGCAAGCTTTGAAAATATTCTTTCGAGCTTCCAACCGACTCCCGTTGAAGGGCATACACTCACACAAAACCAGCAAGCGGCCGTTTCACAACCAACGCAATCTGAAATCGAATATGTAAGATTCAGCGAAGTATCATTTGGATATTCAATTCTTTACCCTGCCACCTGGAGAATTGGAAAGGCCGATGACTTTACTGTTGTTTTTACAGGACCAAGTCAAAATGAAACTCCCGCATTGGCTATCACAATACAGAACGTTACATCGCCAATTGTTGCACAACCACAACATATGGCGAAAGCCGTCATGCAACAGCTTAAAACGCAAATGGCATACGGCGTTCCAGATGTTCGCCATGTTGGAGGAGGGGATATCATAATTGCTGGTATCGAATGCATTCAGTTAATTTCAGATTTTAATCGCCTTTCATTCCCCTACAGACAGTGGTCAATTATCATACCGCGTCCAACGGGGAATATTGTTCATGTCTGGACATATTCTGCGCCACTTGATCGATTTAATGACAATCAAGCAATCATTGAAACAATGATAAACTCCTGGAGGTTTGAACATGCTGCGCAATAACCCAAACCATACAAAAATTCTACAATGAAACCTGGAAAACTCTTATCGAGATTATTTTTTACCACATTCGTGTTCTTGTCCAATGGCGTCTATACGCAAGCTGACGACATCAATTCGCCTGACACAACAATCAAACCTTCTATTGATCAATTATTTCGTTTTTTTGAAATTGTTGTCTTTGGCAATGAAATGGAGCCTGGAGAGACCACAAGCAATTTATACAGATGGTCTGCCCCTATCGTTTACAGTGTGAAAGGAATTCCAGAACCTGCACACCTGGACATATTGCAACAACACATAAAACTCGCAGCAAAACTGACAAACCTGCCATTCCTTGCTGAATCTGAAACTTCAAAGCGCGTAAATATGACAGTTTTGTTCACCTCGTCAAAAAAAAATGACGACAATTAAAATTGAAGGCATCCAACCAGAACTTATTAAGAAACTATCTCGTCATCGGACTTGTTATTTTTTATCCGGCAGGAAGTCACCAGGCCAGATCATAAGCAGTTTTATTGTAATCAATGCTGAAAGAGAATATGACGCCATACGACACTGCCTGCTTGAAGAACTCATACAAAGCCTTGGCCTTCCAAATGATACAGATACATTACGGCCATCCTTGTTCAGTGATGCGGATCAATTGAACTCCCTGGCCCGGCACGATGAAATCATTTTACGAACCTTATATGATCAACGTCTGACTGATGGAATAGAACGAACAAAAGTACTCAGATACGTGAAAAAAATACTGACAGACTGGGATAATCGTCTGCCAAATCCCTAAATCCCCCTCCAGAGGTGAAACTGTTCCGCCGAATAACTGTTTTTTAACGTCATCGTGACTATGTTTATGCTGAGGATATAACTGTGCGCAGCCTTAATATGCACATTTGTCAATATTAGGAATTATACTTGGAAGCCACACGCGTTCGCAATTTCTTTAAGCGTTCCTCCAGTGACGATAAAAGCGTTGCTCTGGGAGCCTTTGCCTACATGCCGGGTGGTGTGTTTGATATTGTGTTGGCCTCAGTTTTTATTAACGTTCTTGGGCTCGCTCTCCCATTAACTTTGCTACAAGTATATGATCGAATCATTCCCAATGACGCCCTGCAAACTTTGATGCTTCTTGTTTTGGGAGTAGGGGGAGCATTGATCCTGGATGCCATCCTGAAATTAAGCCGCTCTTATGTCAGCAGTTGGATGGCCGCACGCTTTGAACATCTTGCTGGTTGCAACGCCATGGAGCGTTTGTTGCACGCCCCCATAATCAACTATGAAGACCAAGGTGCAGGTGTTCACCTTGAACGCATAAATGCACTTGGCACCCTGAAAGAATTTTACGCCGGACAGGCCGTTCTTGCCGTTTGTGATCTACCGTTTGCCGTTATTTATCTTGGCGCAATTTTTTACCTTGCTGATTATCTGGTCTTTGTTCCAATCGTTCTGATTATAGCCTTTATCATCATGGCTGCCATGGTTGGCCAGAAGCTGAAAAAGTCTCTGGAAGGCCGTATGATGGCGGATGATCGACGCTATAACTTCATTATTGAAGTGCTTGGCGGAATTCATTCGATCAAAGGCCTTGCCATGGAAGAACAAATGCAGCGTCGATATGAAAAGCTGCAAGAAACCTGCGCCGACTCTCAACGACTAGTATCTCTTAATAGTGCAAATGCTATTGGTGTTGGGTCTTTATTTTCTCAATTAACAATGTTCGCTGTTGTCGGCTTTGGTGCATCCTATGTCATTGATGGCCTTCTAACTATTGGTGGGCTTGCAGCATGTACCATGCTTTCCGGACGATCCATGCAGCCTTTGCAGCGCGCAGTTGGCATTTGGACGCGGTTTCAATCCGTTGCTCTGGCCCGTGAACGTTTGCAAAAATTATTTACGATGAAACAAGAATCCGAATACGGATTGCCCGCGCTTGAAGAAATTCATGGCGACATCGAACTCCAGAATATTACGTTCAATTTCGGCACAGATAGAGATGGCGTTGAATTACCAACGATCTTAAAAAATGCGTCTATGAAGGTCCCTGCAGGATCAATCGTCGGGGTAAAAGGCGGTAATGCCAGCGGCAAGACAACCCTGTTAAATCTGATAAATGGTTTAACCCATCCGCTATCCGGTAACGTTCTAATAGACGGTGTTAACATTAATAATTATGACCCGGTATCCGTACGTACGAACATGTGTTACTTGCCTCAGGAAGGTGTACTGTTCAATGGAACATTACTTGAAAACCTGACAATGTTCCGGGATGACTTGAATGATACAGCCACTGATATGGCCAGATTGCTTGGCCTTGATCAAGTCGTTGCTCACATGCCCATGGGGTATGACACAGCCGTAGGTGATGGTGCAGGAGAAACAATGCCTAGCGGTATTGTGCAACGCGTTGCCATTGCTAGGGCACTCGTTAACAAGCCTCGCATCTTATTATTTGATGAAGCGAATAGCTCTATGGACAGTGAAGGTGATGAGATGCTTAAAGACCTTTTAATACGTTTAAAAGGTCGCGTGACGATGGTTCTTGTAACACCTCGTCCATCATTATTATCACTAGCAGACATTATTTATGAAATTAAAGATTATGATCTTGTCCTTCTGGAAGACAACTTTAAAAATTCTGGCAGTAAGTCATGAGCACAGATTTTCCCAGAATTGAAGGCCACGGACCTACATCTAAAAAAGTGCCATCGGCACCACTTGGAATGCCACCTGCCGTGTTTCTTCCGCCAGGAAGCCCCCTCCCTGTAAAACGCAAGAAAACGACAGCTCAAAAACTTCGTGAAAAGAAACAGCAAAATAACGCTTCAAAAGAAGATATACATGCTCTGTCAACCCAGCCTGTAAACCACTCTTTGCGGCTACCAGAATTAATTGATGAATCTCCTCAGGTTCATGAAGAACCAGATATAGTTGAAGTAGAAGAAGATTTTACAGATATCACGGCGAATGTTTCTGAGCCAATTTCTGATATCCCTGATATTGATTCAGAAATCCTCCTGGATATTGAACCATTCAACGAGAATGATGGTATCACTTCCAAAACAGATACATTTTCAGACCCCGATGTCATATCTGAGCCTGAAGAAATAGCTGAATTGGGTGAAATAATAGAGCCGGAAGAAATTTCCGCACCAGATACGCCCGAAAAGCATGCCGAAATACCCGAACCTGCTTCAGATGCACAAACATATCATGATGCTCTTCATGGTCTTCGATTCAAAACGGATTTATCCAATTGTCTGGTCCCACTTCTGGAAGCTATTGGGTGGCATGGTCACCCACGACATGTGGCTGAAGCCATACCGCATTTCATCGATAATCTGGATATAACATCTTTTCGAAATATCATGGCCAATTTACGGTATGAAAGTTGGCCTATAAATATCTCCTTACACAAACTCGACACACGTTTAATGCCGTGTCTTTTTGTTCCCAAAAATGGCGATGCATACCTTGTTGAAAGTATTGATGACAAAACCGTTCATATTTTCAATGGTGGAACAGAGAAACACGAAGACATACCGATTGATAAACAAGAAGGTGTCGCATATGTCTTCAAAAAAATCGAAACAGGAATCAATCAGACAATAAAAACAAAACTTGGATGGTTCCGTGCAGTAATTGAGCGTTTTCGCGGCCTGACATATCAAGTCCTGGTTCTAACATTGATCCTAAATTTATTGGCATTATCCACACCACTTTTTGTGATGGCTGTCTATGACAAGGTTGTTGCCTCGCGTTCTATGGAAACTTTGACCTATTTTGCTGTCGGTGTATCTCTCGCCTTGATATGCGATATGGTCTTGCGTGCTATACGATCTCGAATTCTGGCATTTATCGGTGCCAGGTTGGATAATATTGTCGGCAATGCTGTCTTCCAGCGTATTATGCTGTTACCGCCAGCACTCACCGAGCGCTCCACCGTCGGCTCACAAGTTGCCCGCATAAAAGATTTTGAAAATGTCCGGGAATTCTTTACCGGACAGGTGGCTTTGACATTTATTGAACTGCCATTTTCAATTATTTTTGTCATCGTTATTGGTATTCTAGGCGGCCCGGTAGCATTTGTTCCGTTGGTTATGGTCGCACTATTCGTGATTTTGGGTATGGTGATGACCCCCCTTATTCAGCAAAGCGTTTCCAAAGCTTCGCGAGGCTCATCAAAACGTCAGGAACTCGTCGTAGAAACACTGGGTGATATGCGAGCTGTGAAGGAAGCAGGGGGCGAAGACACGTGGTTGGAACGTTATCGCGAAAACTCAGCTCTGGCTTCCCTTAACAGCTTCCATACATCTTTATACGGATCCTTTGTCCAAACTCTTTCCAGCATCATGATGACAGCAGCCGGAATGGCGACTGTAGCCTTCGGGGTATTCAGAGTTCTTGATGGCAATATGACAATCGGTGCGCTTGTTGCCTGCATGATATTGGTTTGGCGCGTTCTGGGGCCTTTGCAAATGACATTCGTATCGCTCGCACGATTAACGCAAGTAAAATCAAGCGTCAGTCAGATTAATGCATTAATGAATATGAAGGTAGAACGAGAGCCTGATAAAACTGTTCTGCCACTTCCAAGGTTTGATGGGTATATCTCCTTTGCACGTGTATCCATGCGATACTCTCCTGAGACTGATCCGGCTTTAGTTGGTGTCAGCTTTGAAGTGGAACCTGGAGAAGTAGTTTGTGTGATCGGTGGCAATGGCTCTGGAAAATCAACGCTGATAAAAGTTTTAGCCGGGATGTATTTCCCGCAGGCAGGAAACATTCGCATTGACCAACAAGACTTGCGTCAGCTTGATTTAATAGAAGTACGTCATGCCATTTCTTATGTGCCTCAGATGATACAATTATTTTACGGAACAATTGCTCAAAATCTACGCCTTACCAGACCAACGGCCTCCGATGAAGAATTAAAATGGGCAGCTCAGGAGGCAGGGGTACTAGATGAAATCCTGGCATTGGAGCAAGGTTCTGGCAAATGGAAACGTACAGGCTTTGATGTCCGTGTGGGTGATGGCACAGGCGGTCAAATGCCAACCAGCTTCTTACAACGGCTAAACCTCACCCGTGGTTATATAAAACGATCTTCAATTATGTTGTTTGACGAACCGGGTAATGGTCTTGACTATGAAGGTGATCAGGCATTTATGCGCAAGGTGGAAAAGTTACGTGGCAACACAACGGTCTTTATTGTTACACACCGACCCAGCCATTTAAAATTGGCTGATAAAATTATATGGATGGAAGCAGGACACCTAAAGGCATTCGGTCCTGCAGAAGCCGTTTTACAACAAATTCCAAAGAATTTCCTATAGGTAAAAAATGAGTAACGGATCAGATAAACAAAACGGCCAAGGTGTACGCAGGGGGGATCGGCAAACCCGTCACCTTGCACAGTCCGTTATTTTGGAAGAAGCAGGAAGCTCCGGTCTGATCCGCATAGCAATCATCACAGTTAGTGTGATTATTTGTTTTTTCGTCGTTTGGGCCGCTGTCACATATGTAGATGAAGTTGCGATTACCTCAGGTGAAATTATTCCGACGGGGCGTGTCCAAACTATCCAACATCTTGAAGGCGGTATCATAGCAGAAATTTTGGTTAAAGACGGTGCCATAGTAAAGGAGGGCGAAAGTCTGATGCGTCTTGACCCTGCTGCTGCGTATGGTGAGTTGACGCAGCAAAGAGCCCGACTGATCACGCTCGATTTACAAACAGAACGACTGAGGGCAGTCGGTGAAGGACGAGAACCAGATTTTTCATTTGCTGGGCCTGAATACGAAAAACTTGTAAATGACCAAATAAGGATATATCGCTCATCACTGGATGCAGGTGTTAACAGACGATCCGTTTTACAAGACCAGATAAACCAGCGTCAGGCTGAACTGGCAATCTTCCGAGAGGAAGAGGAAACCTTGCTCAGAAACCTGCAAATTCTTGAAGAAGAATATGCCATGCGTGAGGCTCTTTATGCCAAAGGGCTATCATCCAAAATGGTTTACCTGGATGTACAACGTGATTTGAACGATGCTATTGGCGATCTCGCTAAACTCACTAGCGAACGTAAGAAAACCGCAGAAGCTCTCGGAGAATCTCACAATCGTTTACTCGAAGTTGAAACTGATTTACGAGAAATTGCTATGGGAGAAATGGGCGACCTCATGGGTGAAAGAGCCTCCTTACGTGAATCGACAATACGTTCCGAAGACCGTGTACGCCGTCTGGATATACTTTCACCCGTCCACGGAATTATCAAAGGGCTGGAAGCCAACACTATTGGCGGTGTTATTCCGCCCGGTGGTGTTCTTATGCAAATAGTACCGCTTGATGAGGAATTGATTATTGAAACACGCATTACCCCTCGTGATGTTGGGCATGTTAAAACCGGGCAGCCTGTTACAGTAAAAGTGACAACTTTTGACTTTGCCCGCTATGGCGGTATTGATGGTACGCTGTTTGAAGTTTCAGCAACAACCTTCCTGGATGAAAATGGTGAACCCTACTACAGAGGGCTTGTTAACTTGAGTCAAAACCATGTTGGTATTGATGACACAGTTAATCTGGTTTTACCCGGCATGACTGTTCAAGCGGACATCAAGACAGGCAAGAAAACCCTTCTTGAGTATTTGCTTAAACCGGTTGTTTCTTCCGTGAATGAATCCTTCCGCGAGCGGTAATTCAAAAAGAATATTTTTTGATTGCCAGATCAATGATTCGAATTGTTTCAGACCACAAATTTAATTGCGAAAGCTCCTGCATTGAAAACCAGCGTGCCTCTGCTGCGTCGTCTCCTGCAATCAGTTTTCCTCCTGTGACGCGAGCAGCCATATCAATCAGGGTATAGTGATACTGAACCCTGTTATTATCATCATGGGTCATACTATCAATCACATCCAGATGACCAAGAACCTCGACATTTATTCCGGTTTCTTCAAATACTTCTCTTTGCGCTGTTTGAGCAACCGTCTCTCCAACTTCCTGTGCTCCTCCCGGCAAACTCCATTTACCAATTCCAGGTGGATGTATTCGCTTTATAAGCAAAATACCATTGGGGCCTATAACAACAACACCGACACCGACAATCGGATATTTTGGGTATTCTCTAGGCATAAAAATTCATTCCAAAATTCTAAAATCAAGAGCTTGTAAAAATATATCTCTATATAAGATTGAATGTGATATATTTTCTACCACTGTTCATGCTGTATTTTGATCCTAATTGCTGGAAATATAAATAAACTGGAAGGGGGAGGAAAGCTATGACAACAGAATTAATGGAGCGACGGACCTATCAAACAGGCGCTTTGATTTTTAAACAAGGCGATTCCGCAAATAATGCATATGTGGTCCAAGAAGGAAGCGTCGAAATCTTTATCGCCAAAGATGATGGAGTTCAGGTTTTGGCAACAATCCCCAAAGGTGGAATTTTTGGAGAAATGGCGTTGATTGATGATACGCCCCGAATGGCCAGCGCAAGAATGGGCAAGGGCGGCACAGTGGTTATTGTTAATCGATCAACTATTGATCAGAAACTTGCCAAGACAGATCCATTCATTCGGACTCTTTTGAATATTTTTGTTCAAACCATACGCAGGTTATCTGACGAAAAAACCACTTAAATCCTTTCACTACGTATTTGATTTCACAATGCGTTGTCTTTTGGTCGATAAAATGGTTTATCAATCACTATGACAAATAAAGAGCCAATCCCGAAGATAATCACAACACCGGCACAACGTGTGCGTGCGTATTTCTTTACGGGCATTTTAGTTACTGCACCGATTTTCATAACATTTTATCTGGCTTTGCTCTTTATCAATTTTGTTGATGCAAAAATAACGCCTTTAATCCCGGAACAATATAATCCGGAATCCTACTTGCCATTTGCCTTGCCCGGGCTTGGACTCGTTGTTCTTTTCGTTGCATTAACGATGGTCGGGATGATTATGGCCGGCTTTGTTGGGCGGTTTTTTTATCGCACCAGCGAGATTATCCTAAATCGCATGCCTGTTATTCGCAGTGTCTATAATGCGGTTAAACGAATCCTTGAAACGGTGCTGGCTCAACAATCCAATGCTTTCCGCGAAGTGGTTTTGGTTGAATATCCTCGCCGTGGAATTTGGGCGATAGCCTTTATAACGGGCAAAACAGAAGGTGAAGTCCAAAGCATCACTGAAGATACCTGCGTCAATATCTTCTTACCAACGACACCTAACCCGACCTCTGGGTTTTTACTGTTTGTTCCAAAACAAGACTTGATTCCGTTGTCCATGAGTGTGGAGGAAGGCATCAAGATGGTTATCTCGGGTGGCATTGTCACGCCGCCTGACAATCGCCCGCAGGTCGAAAAAGACAAGCCACTTACTGGTGCTGCAATCTATGAAGATCTTGATG
>JABJOR010000122.1 GCA_018664265.1 Rhodospirillales bacterium | reverse complement strand
GTGATTCACCGGACGCTTACTTATCAGTAAAACATGATCAAGTTGTTACCCTTATTAAAATCTATGAAAAAGATTGTGAAGATTATGATAAAGTCAAAAATGATGGCTTAACGGAGCAGTCAAATTTTTTACAAGACTTCAGCCCTACATATAAACAATTACCAGAACTTGATCTCCGCGCTGAAATACTCTCCAAACATATATATGAGCAAATCACATGCGACCGTCGTACATTATCTTTATTAGGATGGTTAATTCGCAATGGAGATTCACTTAACCGCTTTATTAATAGGCACAATTCTACAATTGAAATAAACCGATTAGGTAATAAAGAAAAAAATCAGTTATTAGCTGAATACTTCGGATACTATGGACCAAATAACAAACAGGATAAAACATACGGGGTTACTATTTCAGGAATTGAAGAATATTTAGATAGTTGTATTTATTTCAGCAGCCAGCTTTGCAAAGAATTAAGTAATAGCGCAGATAAAATTGCAAAAAAAATAGACAGTAATGCGCTTACTTGCACACCAGCAAATTTTGATATAGCAGTGGAGAAAGGGCTGATGCCAGACCCTTCATTATTTTCTGAATTCGAAGATATGTTCACCGAAAAGGAATCGTCCTAAGTGAGGACGACTCCTCAATAAAGGCACTAATTTTTATCAAAAAATTGTATAATCGCTATATGTAACTTTCACCGACAATCTTATGTCGGGTTACTGCTGCGACGCGGCATTTACCCCCCTAACACTGCTGCGATCCAGTGTTTTGGTGTCCTTTTTGTCGCGCTACACACCTTTTCAGTATCACATAGTGTGTTGAAATGGCTGTATACTTAGTGTTGGGAGTGTCGAGGGGGCATCCTACCATTAGACGATTCCCCAGCAATGTATTGGCCCACTCTATAATGTCTTATTTCGCCCGTGACAAGTCCTTGATAGCACCTAATAACAGAACAAATAAGTGAACTGTGCTTGAGCCATCCCCGTCACGCTATAATATGAACCTATATTGAATTGATTCTACTCAGTAGACATAGAGTTATACGGATTTTGACGACAACGATGGATAAGCCATCCAATCAGGCTGCCATGCAGCACACGGTACCTGCTTATGGTGCCATTGACCTCGGCACCAACAACTGCCGATTGCTGGTGGCTGTCCCGTCTGAGGAGCGGTTCACCGTTGTAGGATCGTTTTCCCGGATTGTTCGGCTGGGAGAAAACATCTCTTCTTCCGGAAAATTGTCCGATGCCGCCATGGACCGTACTGTTGACGCGCTTAAAATTTGCGCAGAAATCATGGAAGCCAATGGTGTTAAAAGCTATCAGGCCATTTCGACAGAAGCTTGCCGCAGGGCCACAAACGGCGCTGAATTTCTGGATCGTGTTTCACGGGAAACAAAAATAAACATAGAAACCATAACCCCTGATCGTGAGGCAGAACTTACCTTTAGTGGTTGCAGTCCCCTTCTCGATAATGACAAACCTTACGGCCTGGTTTTTGATATCGGTGGTGGCAGTACCGAGCTGATGTGGATTGAAAAAGCCAATACATCATCACCTAAGGTTTCAATGTGCCAGTCAATTCCGGAAGGGGTGGTCACTCTGGCCGATAAATACAATGACACCCTGTCCGGTGAAGAAGGTTACGAAGAACTGATTCGCATCATTACACCGTGGCTTGATGATTTTGACAGCAAATGCGGAATTTCCGAGGCTGCCCAGGATGGCAACCTGACCATACTCGGCACATCCGGTACCGTTACCACCCTTGGCGCCCTGCATTTGGGACTGAAACGCTATGATCGATCGCGTGTCGACGGGATGGTGATTGATTTTGAATCCATCACGTCTATCAGTCATCTGCTGGCATCCATGACCTGCGAGTCCCGTGCCACTCACCCCTGCATTGGCCCTGAGCGTGCCGACCTGGTTGTGATGGGCTGTGCGTTGCTGGAAGCCGTAACTCGGCGCTGGAACGTTGGCAGGCTGCGGGTTGCTGATCGTGGCATACGTGAAGGCTTACTACTGGAATCCATGACGGCGGATGGTTATGTAACAGGAATAGCGAACCAGAAAATAAGCGCCGCCCAATGAGTGACAAGAAAATCAAAAAAGGCCAGACCAAATTCAGTGGCCGAACCATGTTTGAAAAGGTCAAAACCGCCAAAGGGCGTAAGGGCTCATCAACACGCTGGCTGCAACGCCAACTCAATGATCCTTATGTAGCAGAAGCGCGAGCACGCGGATATCGCTCCCGCGCAGCCTTCAAACTGTTGGAATTGAATGAACTGTTTGAAATCCTCAAACCGGGTATGCGTGTGGTGGATTTGGGGGCTGCACCGGGCGGTTGGACTCAAGTTATTATTCAATGCGTCAAACCGGCACTCGATGAAAAAGAAGGTCTCAGCAATAAAGGTCGTGTTGTTGCCCTTGATATCAGTGAAATGGACCCGCTTTCCGGTGCGACAGTCCTGCACCAGGATTTTCTTGAACCAGAAGCCCCGGATATACTTAAAGATAACCTTGATGGCCCGGCAGATGTGGTTCTCAGCGATATGGCGGCCCCGGCAACAGGCCATACAGCAACCGACCATATGCGGATTATATCCTTATGTGAGCTGGCACTCGAATTCGCCGAAGAAGTCCTTGCCCCGGATGGAATTTTCGTTGCAAAGGTTC
>JABJOR010000121.1 GCA_018664265.1 Rhodospirillales bacterium | reverse complement strand
GATTAACACTCACCGTGGCGGCAAGCAAATTGCTGTTGAAGGGCACAATATCAAATTAGGCCGTGGCGGCATCCGCGAGATTGAATTTTTTGCCCAAACCCAGCAATTAATCTGGGGCGGAAGACAGATGAGCTTGCGTACGCCCTCAACTATTAGCGCCTTATACGCTTTGGTTGAAAATGGGCATATTACTCGCAACATTGCTGATCAACTTGCAGCCTCCTATGAATTTCTGCGACAAAGCGAACATCGTCTGCAAATGATTAATGATGAACAGACCCAAACTTTACCCGATCAGGTTAAAGGTGTGGGCAATCTCGGTATCTTTATGGCCTATAAGGGACGTGATGATTTTGCCGAAGACTTGATAAACCATCTACGAACTGTCGAAGATCATTATGCTGTCTTATTTGAAGAAGCCCCGGCCTTAAGTGCCGGTGGCGACATATCTGGCAATCTGGTTTTCACAGGGAGTGACTCTGACCCGGACACACTTGATACAATATCCAAGTTTGGGTTCCAGACACCTGAAACAGTCGATGCAGCAATTAGGGGGTGGCATCACGGACGTTACCGGGCCATGCGCTCCACCCGTGCACGCGAAATGTTGACAGAATTGACACCAGCATTATTAAAAGCGCTTGGTGAAACACCGGATCCGGATGCAACATTTTTGAAATTTGATGAATTTGTTGCTGGATTACCTGCTGGTGTTCAATTGTTTTCAATGCTTTACGCTAATTTGCAATTGCTTGAAATGCTTGCCGGAATTATGGGTGAAGCCCCACGATTAGCCGAATTACTTAGCAGACGCCCTTCACTATTTGACGGCGTTCTGGCAGCAGAGTTCATGGAGCCACCCCCTCCCCTTGAAGAGCAAGTTTCAAACTTGAATGCTATATTAGAAAATGCCGAACAGTTCGAAGATGCTCTGGATTTTTCACGCCGTTGGACTAATGAGCGCAAGTTCCAAATAGGTTTGCAAAATATGCGCGGGAAATTAAGCCCGCCAAAAGCTGCACGGGCTCTGAGCAATATGGCAGAAGCTGTATTAACCTGTATGTTGCCTGTTGTTGAAAATGAATTTGCAAAAAACCATGGGCGTATCCCCGGAGCTGAATTTTGCACAATCGCATTTGGCAAACTTGGCGGCCATGAAATGACGCCAACATCTGATTTGGATCTGGTGTTTGTATATGAAGCACCAGAGGACGCGCCTTATTCGGATGGAATAAAGCCATTGGCACCAACCCAATACTATGCCCGCCTCGGTCAACGATTCATCAATGCACTAACCGCACCAACAGGGGAAGGTACTCTATATGAAGTGGATATGCGCCTGCGTCCTTCTGGCAATTCGGGCCCCATCGCCTGCACACTTGAAACTTTTACCCTTTACCATGAGAAGAACGCATGGACGTGGGAAAGAATGGCATTGACGAGAGCGCGCACTGTCACAGGCAGCAGCAAATTTCGCACAAAAACAGACACCGCAATTCGTGAGCTTATATGTAAAGAAAACGACTCTGAAGTCTTACTCAAGGATGTTGCCAGCATGCGCGTACGCATGGATGCTGAACATCACACCGAGTCTCCATGGTCCATCAAGCATCTTCGTGGCGGGTTAGTCGATGTGGAGTTTCTCACTCAGTATCTTTTATTGCTGCATGCTCATGAGACACCTGCAATTAATTCCCCAAACACATGGCGTGCGGTTAAGAATCTACAACAACATGGCTATTTAAGCGACGCCCATACAGAAACATTATTACGCGCCCTTGACCTATGGCAGGCCTTGCAAAGTCGCCTGCACCTTAGCATTTCAACGGATGCTCCCCCCAATGGCACACGGTCTATCCCCATAGCCTTGCAGGAAAGGCTAATCCGCCTGGGCGGAACGCATAATATTGATGAAATTGAATCCCTGATTCGCTCTATTGCGGAAAACGTTTACACACTTTATCAGGAGATCATCGGAGAGCCCAAGCTTGATGACGAAAACGAAAAAATTAACTAAATAAATACAAGGCTGGCAAAAACAGCGAGAAATACGCTAATACTATTATAGCGTATTCGTGCGGAGGAACTCATGGCCGATAAAGATGAAGAAGCACCCGAAAACGAGGATGAAGAGGGTGAAGAAGAGGACTTCTATGCACAGGATACGTCTGTCCCGGACGACATGGACGAAGACATTGAAGATATTGATATAGAGGATATCGAAGAACCAAAGATGATCTTTGGTAAAATTCCCGCTCCTGGAAAAAAAGTTTTAATTATTATTGGCGTTGTTGGAACATTGGTTTTATTCGGCGGTATCGGCTTTGGCGTGTATGCAATGGGGTTTCTGGATTCACTTCTCGGAATTGAACACCACGAAGAAGAGCACGTCGAAGAACCAGTTGACATCGAACTGGGCAAACCGATTTTTTTCGAGCAGCCAGAATTCGTAGCTGATTTAATGACAGACAAATGCCGCGGTTCATTATTGAAGCTGGCCCTGACCATTCAAATTGCCGAATTGGATGCTGAAATTCTGGAACTTCGCCAACCGAAGATCATTGACCGCATACAACAACACCTGCGCAGCATGACCAAAGACGATCTTAAAGGTGAAGATGGTGCCAACAAATTACGCAACGAAATAACCTTGATCGTTAATGGAACAATCAATCCTTCAAAAGTTCAAAATATTCTGTTCCGCTCCTTCGTGGTTCAGTAACGAGAGTTATTAAATAAGCGTTCAAGCCTCTTTTTCATCAGAACCTTTGACCCTCTGAGCAAGAGCTGCAGCGAGGAAATCATCAATGTCGCCATCCAGCACAGCCTGGGTGTTGGAAGTCTCCACATTGGTGCGTAAATCTTTTACCATCTGGTAGGGTTGCAGCACATATGATCTGATCTGGTGGCCCCAGCCTATATCGCTTTTCGATGCATGTTCCGCACCAGCCGCTTCTTCACGACGCTGGAGTTCTGACTCATAGAGACGGGCTTTCAACATGTTCATTGCTGTTGCACGGTTCTTGTGCTGAGAACGGTCATTTTGGCATTGCACAACAATTCCTGATGGGCCATGGGTTATGCGAACGGCGCTATCAGTCGTATTAACGTGCTGCCCACCGGCACCGGATGCACGGTAAGTATCAATACGCAGGTCTTTTTCCTCTATATCAACTTCAAAGTTGTCATCAATTACCGGAAACACCCAGGCAGAGGAAAAACTGGTATGGCGACGAGCGTTGGAATCATAGGGAGAAATACGCACTAGCCGATGTACACCGCTTTCTGTCTTTAACCAGCCATAAGCATTCTGACCCGATATTTTCAAAGTTGCAGATTTAATCCCTGCTTCTTCTCCAGGACTTTCTTCCAGCCATTCAACCTTGCAGGCATGGGCTTCAGCCCATCGAGCGTACATACGCAACAGCATTTCAGCCCAATCCTG
>JABJOR010000120.1 GCA_018664265.1 Rhodospirillales bacterium | reverse complement strand
GCCAGAGAACAAGATCTGGTGCCTTTGGTAACGCCTGTAAATAAATTGGTTGTGCGTGATTATTTGCGCAAAACAGGACAAGAAAAACGATGGACTCTAATGCAAGGAGATGTGTACGGAGCACGTATGGACGAAGCGCAAGCTTACTTCTGCGTTATTGATTTTATTCGTCAGGCAAAAATTGAGGGACACACGCTCGCCATCGTTAGCCACAAAACACGTCACCCTTTTGCCGGCCCTCAGTATGACCTTCACGCTGCTGCTAGTGGATGGATTGCTCATCATCTATTATCAGACGGTGAGCAGCTCATCCCAACGACACAGATTTTTTTTGAGCTTACCAAACAGGAAAAAATTGCTCGGATAGCTGACTTTGCCTGTGATGTATACATAGACGATCTTCCGGAGATTCTTCTAGCAGAAGGTTTCCCCACTGCAACCGAAAAGTTGTTGTTCGATCCTGAGCAGCATCATGCAGAAGTTGCACATCATGGGCTCAAATCTTTTGTATCTTGGTCCAGTATTGCAGACTATATTTTTACATAATGAAGCAGTCGATGGAGACGTATCTACCTATAGCCGAGCTTCTTAGCAAGGCAGGGATTGATGCTGTTATCCATGTGGTTACTCCTTCCAAAATTGGCGGAAACAACCAGATATATCACGTAGAAACCTCGAAAGGCGTTTTTTCGGCTAAACGGTATTTTCGTCATGAGGATGATCACCGCGATCGATTGTCAGCAGAATATGATTTATTGCAGTACGCATCTCAGGTAACCCCAAGTTTTGTCCCGCGGCCTTATGCCTGTAATCATGAAGCAGGATGGGCATTGTATGAGTCCCTTGAAGGAACACACATCAACCCAGGACATGTTGAATGGCGTCACGTAAAGCAGGCAGTCGCATTCTTTCAGGGGCTTAACAAGTCAGTATCACGAAAAGCCTTACGGAGATTGCCTTTGGCATCGGAGGCTGTTTTCTCTGTTGCGGATCATTTGGCCATCGTTGCAGGACGTATCAATTGTCTTCATGAGGCGCTCTCGAATGCCAAAGATAGTGATCCGGCGGGAATTCACTTTATTGAAGAATTACAATACTTTTGGAAACTTCTTTCCGGTCATACGGAGGAGGCTGCTGCAGAAGCTGGCTGGTTCAAAAAGCCGCTTGATAAAGAGCAATATTGCATTTCTCCATCTGACTTTGGTTTTCATAATGCCCTAATAAAAGACAATGGAGATATTCAATTTATTGACTTTGAATATGCAGGGTTTGATGATCCTGCGAAAATGGCTGGTGATTTTTTCGCACAACTAGCGGTACCGGTGCCGGGCGAATTTCATGATCGGTTTGTGCAACTTGCCATGCAATCTTTTCCCGACCCACATCATCTAATTTGGCGCTCAAATTTGCTGCAACACGTTTATCAAGTGAAATGGTGTTGCATCGCGCTGAACGTTTTTTTACCCGTGCACATGGCACGTAGAAAATTTGCTAATATACAACTAGATGAAAAAGTCTTAAAACAAACTCAATTGAATAAAGCAAAACAAATTCTTAAAAATCTTAAACAGAGCAAAAAATAATGGCATACATTGACTTCCTTTCTGCAGTTCACAAAAGCACAACACGAGATTACCTCGCTCGTGTGAACGAAGCAGAGTATCCCAAGGCAAAAGCTGCTGCACTCGCCAAAAAATGGGATATAGAATATTGGGATGGAGACAGAAGAATTTGCTACGGAGGATATCGCTATATGCCTGGACGTTGGGCGCCTGTCGCCCAGGCGATGATTGATCATTACGGTATCAAGGCAGGTGATAAGATATTGGATATTGGATGTGGTAAGGGTTTTCTGCTTTACGAGATTAGTTTGCTGGTGCCTGATGTAGAAATTTATGGCATCGATATTTCCAGCTATGCTATCAAGAATGCTAAAGAAGAAGTAAAGAAACAACTACAAATCGGGAATGCCAATCATCTGCCTTTTTCTGATAACTTCTTCGATCTGGTGTTCTCAATCACCACACTGCACAACTTGCATAACTATGATCTTGATAAAGCGTTGCGGGAGATGGAGAGAGTTGGCAAGAAAAACAAATATTTATGCGTTGAGTCTTATCGCAACGAAGAAGAGAAGGCTAATCTTCTTTATTGGCAGGTTACCTGCGAAGCATTCTGCACTCCAGAAGAGTGGGAATGGTGGTTCCAGCAAACGGGTTATACCGGCGATTATTCATTAATATATTTCGAGTGAGATAAAATGGCTATTCCAAAAACTATGAAGGCTGCCATTCTTGTTGAGTTAGGCAAACCCTTGGTGATCGACGAAATTGAGCTTCCGCAAACGCTTGAAGTGGGTCAAGTACTGGTTAAGATTCACTTCAGCGGCATCTGCGGCTCTCAGCTCGGCGAGATCGACGGTGCTAAAGGGGAAGATAAGTTTCTTCCGCACCTGCTGGGGCATGAGGCCTCGGGTACTGTTGTTGAGATCGGTCCTGGTGTGAAGCATGTTAAACCGGCCGATACTGTTGTACTGCACTGGCGAAAAGGACTTGGCATTGAAGGTGCTCCGCCAACTTACCGTTGGCGCGGCAATAAACTTAATGCGGGCTGGATCGCGACATTCAACGAATACGCTATTGTCTCTGAAAATCGTGTAACCCCAATCCCTGGTGATAGTGATCTTGAGGTCGCGTCCCTGTTTGGCTGTGCGGTGACGACAGGTTTCGGTGTCGTTGAAAATAATGCCAAGGTGCGCATTGGTGAGTCTGTTGTCGTGTTTGGTGCGGGCGGTATTGGCCTCAACATCGTGCAGGCGGCAGCATTGGTTTCCGCTTACCCCATTATTGCCATCGATCTGCATGACAACAAACTTGAATTGGCCAAGCAGATGGGTGCGACCCACACCATCAACAGCAGTAATGGTGATCCACGACAGGAAATTCTCGATATCGTCGGTAACGCTGGTCCCGATGCCTTCGTCGACAACACCGGTCAGCCAGCCATCATCGAGATGGGTTATCAAATTACAAAACCACAAGGTCGAGTTACCTTGGTGGGTGTGCCGCGCAAAGGCAACAACATCAATATATACTCGTTACCGCTGCATTTTGGCAAAGGATTGAGTGGTTCTCATGGCGGTGAAGCTATTCCACAAACGGATATACCTCGCTACCAAAAACTTTATCATGAGGGACGGATTAAGTTGCGGGAGCTAATTACCAATTACTACTCTTTGGATCAAATTAACGAAGCTATCTCAAGTATGAGGAATGGTGAGATTGCAGGTCGCTGTTTGATTCGTTTGTAACGCACAAATAATGGATAAAATAACTTTCAGCTACCGAGCTCAACAATATTTAAGTGAAATCAGGTCTAAAAAATGACTCAACTGACTAGGTGCCACATTTGCGGAGCTCGGCTTGTTGAACTGGAAGGCTACACCACAGCAACTCAAGTCACGTCGGATTGCCGCCCTTGGCGGGAAGGTGGTCACTTAGCGGTTTGCTCAGGCTGTGAAACAGTACAAAAGCCGGTCACTGAAAACTGGCTTAGTGAAGTTCAAGAAATTTATGCCGGTTATGCAGTTTATGGGCAAGGTGGCGGTGTCGAACAGGCAAGCTTTGACCAGAACACGGGAGCGAGCATGGCTCGGTCTCTGAAAATTGTAAATTGGTTGCAAAGCAATGGAACCCTCCGCAAGACTGGGGCTCTATTGGACATCGGTTGCGGAAATGGGGCGTTCTTGCGCGCGTTTGGCCTAAATAACCCGCACTGGCAGATGACCGGGTTGGAACTTGATTCGCGTAATCAAACACTGATCGAGTCAATTGCTGGAGTGACGAAGCTGCACGTGGGCCCGCTTGAAAGTCTGCAAACCCGCTTTGACCTGATTGTGCTAATTCACGCTTTGGAACATATACCTGATCCGATTAACTATTTAAAGTCACTTTCCGGCTTGCTGAACCCAGGGGGTTTGCTTTTAATCGAAGTTCCGGATATTGAAACATCACCGTTTGATATTCTTATTGCTGATCACTGTACTCATTTCAGTTCCATTACCTTGGGCGGAACCCTTTCCAAGGCAGGATTCGAGGTATTTGGACTCGAAGCCGGATCAGTGGTGACAAAAGAATTAACCTCACTCGCCAGATATCCAGCCTTGTCGGATCAAACCAATAGCGACTCGTCTGAGGTTTGCGGGAAAACGACAGCAATGATTCATATTGCGTGGCTCCAACAATTGCTTGAACAAGGCCAATCGGCTACTGGACCTGTTGGAATTTTTGGAACAAGCATTTCAGCCACATGGCTGGCTGCTGCACTTGGCAGCAAGGTGGGGTTTTTCGTTGATGAAGATATCAACCGAACAGGCCGTAGGCACATGGGTTATCCAATTTACAGCCCGAAAGATGCTCCTAAGAATTCGGTCTTGCTCATGCCTTTGCGCACAGACATAGCCACTGCGGTTGCACAGCGGCTTGCACAATACAATCTACAGTTCACAATTCCATCTGCGCCTTCGAATGCCTAAAGACTCGGTAATATCCTCAGCAACGGATCAATCAATACTGGTTGTTGGCGCAGATGGAATGATTGGTCGTCATTTGGTTGCGGCTTTAGAGCTCAAAGGAAAACAGGTATGGGGAAGTACGCGAAAGAAAAATCAAGTTGCTGAACGTCAAATCTTTCTGGATATGGCTGAAACCATTTGTGAGGGCTCGTTGCTGCCTAACAAAATTGGAACCGCTATCCTGTGCGCCGCCGAAACTTCTATGGAGCGTTGCCGTTTGGATGCCACCGCAACTCGGCGGATTAATGTAGAAAATACAGTTGCCTTGGCTAAACGACTGGTAGATGAAGGGACTTTTGTTATCTTCCTCTCAAGCAACACCGTTTTTGATGGGCAGGTTGCGGTCCCGAAAGCTACAGACCGAACTAATCCACAAACTGAATATGGCCGGCAGAAAGCAGATGCTGAGGAGCGCCTGCTGAGTTTGGGGGGGCAGGTCGCTGTGGTTCGCTTTAGTAAAATCATTCCGCCGGATATGCCATTGATAACAAGTTGGGCAAGTGACTTGAGCGCAAGAAAAATCATTCATCCATTTTCGGATAGCGTGATGGCTCCTGTATCGGTTACATTCGCAGTTGAGTTGATAAGTCGTGTATTAACACATAAGCGTTCAGGAATCATTCAAGCGTCGGCAACCGGTGACATGAGTTATAAAGACGCAGCAAAATATATAGCTTTAAAATTAGGGGTGGATATTAGGCTGATTGAGCCCATTTCATATTTACAGGCAGGAATTCAATTTTCCCCAAAATACACAACATTAGATGTTACCACTCTATTGGAACTGGGATTTGAAGCTCCGTCAGAGACACATGCACTTGATCAATTGAATATATCAATCGTATCCGAATCTCAATGATGGAAACATGTTTACAAAGTGATTAACGCATAACGCATGGAAATCTGATGAAAAATAGAACAGTCTTCGTATCCGGTCACTTTAATATTCTGCACCCTGGCCACTTGCGTTTATTACGCACTGCGAAGGAGTATGGTGAGCACCTGATTGTTGCTGTTGAAAGTGATCGCCTGGCAGGTATGGCAGCACACCTGCCAGAAAAATTACGCCTGGAAGGTGTTCAGAGCAATAGTTTGGTAGATAAGGCATTCATTGTCGATGAGCCAATTACCGACATCATTAGCCGACTCCGCCCTGATATCGTTGTTATGGGTAAAGAACATGAAGCACGTCATAATCTAGAACTAACGGCGCTGGAGCAATATGGCGGACGCTTGGTATTTAGCTCGGGAGAGACCCTGTTTTCGACGCTTGATTTGATTCACAAGGAATTTCAAACTTTTGATCCACGATCTATAAGCTTGCCGACTGGCTATCTTACCCGCCACGCTATCGATAAATCCAGATTAGTAAGGTTGTTAAATGACTTTGCCACTTTAAAGGTCTGTGTGGTCGGTGACCTGATTATTGATGAATACATCACCTGTGAACCCTTGGGTATGTCCCAGGAAGATCCAACGATTGTCGTCACGCCAGTTGATTCCACCCGTTTTGTTGGCGGTGCTGGTATTGTTGCTGCGCATGCGGCAGGTCTGGGCGCAATGGTTCAGTTTGTGTCAGTGACGGGTAATGACGCATCACGGGAATATGCGCTGGAGGGCTTGGCTGCTGCAAGAGTTGATGCCCAGTTACTGCTGGATGACAGTCGCCCCACTACCTTAAAGCAGCGTTATCGCTGTAAAGGCAAAAGCCTGTTACGTGTCAGTCACCTGCATCAGGGAGCAATTTCCGCTGCACTGCAAAAACAGTTATTATTGTTGCTTGAGCAGGCGCTGGACGGTGCTGATTTACTGGTTTGCTCTGATTTTAACTATGGCTGCTTGCCACAACCGCTGGTTGATCAGCTTG
>JABJOR010000119.1 GCA_018664265.1 Rhodospirillales bacterium | reverse complement strand
CCCAAACGGCAAAACCAGCGATACGCCAGATTGACCTGAACCTCTGAACACAGCTGGCATTCCGAGCGAATGGCGAAGACATAACCGATAATCAGCATCCGCATCATCCGTTGCCGGCAGGGCATGTTTACATGCCCGAGAGGAGCTCAGGATCAATCAAGGGACGGCCCGTATGACTGTAATAGGGGGCCAATTCTTCGTGCAACCAGCTTAGATCGAGAACTGCATCAATCCGGCGTACCAGATGATCGACGGGAACAACGTCATCAAGGCAGAAGTTGTAGAAAAATTGATCCTGATCACTCTCCAACCGACCCATCATTGTTCCGTCCTCCTGAATATCGTCAGAAAAATGGAATCACGTTCTCAAGATTCAATCAAGCACGAGTTTTGCAACAGAATATTATGTAAAGCAGACATTATTTCGCAATGCTAATAGAGTCCAGGTATAGATCTTGGTCTGCTTGTAAGCATAATCTACTGAAATTATGAGGGATCAAAGTTTTGTTCAGAGACATTCATTTGTATTAGTTCCGATCTGATCTGACACTGCTCTCTTGAAAGAGCGAGAGTTACCAGTTTTGATGGTGGTGCGCGTTATTTTACAATAAATGTTGGTGTAAACATGGCCGGAGCAAGGGATTCACTTGAGCCAATTTCATCAACATTATGAATATCGACCAACTTAATCGCTGGCCCTGCGTGTTTTACAATCAATTTGCCTTCAAGTACCCGCACAGCTTGTTCAATTCCCATGCGTCCCTGCATCACAGGAAAGTCCGTCGGCGCAGCAATTATCCGATTGCGTTTGATGCCACGGTATACGGCATGGGTGTAATAATCTGCCAGAATATGGATCTGTTCGGTTAGCTGTTGGTCCCGGAGAACGCTCACGGCGGCTTCAGCGGTAACGGCGCTGCCGACAATAATATCGATGTCCGGCCTTTCCTCCAGTGCCTCTTCTATCAGGATTAACTGAATTTCTTTCCCGGTGTCACCATATTTGGTAACAACAATCTCAGCCGAGCTTTTCCGTAATGCACTGCGAAAACCTTTTTCAACGAAAGGAACCCAACCGGATGTTTCGGGGCCGGGAAACCATGCAACTTTGATTGTCGGACTGCCAATGGGATGAAGCTTCGCCAGATGCTGTCCGATTATTTGGCCCATGGTGGTCCACGAAACGCCGACCTTGGCAGCAATGCCAGGATCGGCAATATCGTTCACAACAGAGACCACCGGGATGTTTTCTGTAATCTGCAAAATTGTCTCACTTAACCCATCAAAGCTGACAGTGCCAACAATTAAAATATCCGTGCTATTGGCGCTGCACGCTGTAATTTGATTAATTTGGCGTTGCAGGTTTGGATACCCGCCGGCCTCGACAACCTGCAAGGCAACCCCCAGTCGTTTGGCTTCTTCGACCATACCGTAATTGACGCTGAGCCAGTAAGAGTCCTTCAGGTGTGGATAGGAGGCGCAGATACGCCACTTCTTTGAAGCAGTATCAAGAGGTTGGTATTTAATAGCTTGTGTTGGGCTTGAATAATCAAAGGGTATAGCCCAGGTTTCCAGATCCCATGTCGGCGTATCACTGGATACATGCGAGGGAAGATACAATCCAATTACGATAAGGGCGAGACATAGAACCCGCGTAACGGGCCTCATGAACGGGTGTTTCACAATATTTAATCGATAGTGTTTCTGCATAAGTTCCATAATGATATATATTAATCAGGATTGCCAACAACGGATTGCATAGATTGATGATTACACGGTTTGGAATTGCTAGCAGATTATTTGCGGCTTTTGCAGGGATCACGGCCTTGTCACTAGCATCTGTCGGTGTGGGATTGTGGATACTCAATAACGTTGAGCGTGCACAGGAAACTATTGTTGAACGTGCGTTTCCGCTGGTTGATGATGCTCGAAATGTTGCAGAAATAGCAGGCCAGATCATCGTTCGCGGATCGTCATTGAGTAATGCTACGACACAAATAATGCGTAAATCTGAAGCCGGAATATTATTCCGCCAAACCGAAAAGTTACGCACATTACTGGCGGGTACTGCCCGTTACGGACTGGATGAACGCCGTCTTCCAAGTATACGCAAAATTGCCGATAAATTGCAGGAAAACCTGCATGTACAAAATGATTTAGTCGCACGCCGAATAGGCCTTTCCGAAGAAAAGCGTAAAATTATTGAACGCTCACTAACTTCGGCACAAGAACTGACAGGATTATCTCACACCCTTGCTTCCAATGCTGCTTCGGGAGCTACAGCGGTTATCTCCAACCTTTATGAGTTGATAGAAAGCCAAAACCGTGTTGATGAATCCCTTAGTGCTTTAGACAGGTTAATTGAAGAAGACGTTTTTTTGATGGAACGTATGTTCGAGTTGCGTCTGCGGGCTTCTCAGATTGGATTGTTGCTGAACCAGTTGGGGCGCGCAGTAAGTGTAGAAGAGATAGACTGGTCAGAAATAACCTATCAAGAAAATTTGCGGGTTCTAAAGCGCCGTGTGCAAAGCATCTCTGATCCGGTGCGGCTTTCAATTGGCCAAAAACTGTTAGCCCAGTTGGTCGATATCAATCAACCAAATGCGGTTAACATATTTGATATGCAGCGCGAAATCCTGACGGTTAATGCAGACATCAACACCATGACGCAAGATAACGAGAAATTATCAGAACAGCTGAAAAAATTTGTTTCAGGTCTCGTGGGAAATTCCCGTATCGTTGCTCAAGAGGCAAAGAGTGGTGCTGCAAAAGCCGTTGAAATTGGATCGTTATCGCTAATTTTCCAAACGTTTATTATTCTTGCTGTTGCCGTTTTAATTATCTGGCTCTACGTCCAGCGCAATTTGATCAGCCGCCTGATGTCTCTGGCCAAGGCCATGAGGAAATTGGCTAATGGCGATCTGAATGTTGCCATACAAACGGGTGGTACGGATGAGCTGTCAGATATGGCTGAAACGGTTCAGGTTTTTAAAGATCAAGCGATCACCAAAAGAGAGCTGGAGATAGAACGCGAGAAAACCGAAATTCAGTTGAGAAAACACAAAACAGAACTGGAACAACAGGTCCTGGATCGCACGGAACAGTTATCACAAATTAATGTGCGTCTTGTGGAAGAAGTCGAAAATCATGACCGGGCGCGTGAGTACGCCGAGGATGCAAACCGCGCCAAGTCGGAATTTCTGGCTGCTATGAGTCATGAAATACGAACCCCAATGAATGGTGTTCTCGGTATGTTGCGCATTCTCAGCGATAACCCTTTATCAGATAAGCAACGCGATCGTTTGGCGGTGGTGCGCTCTTCAGGTCAGACTTTACTCGGGATACTTAACGATATTCTTGATTATTCGAAAATCGAATCAGGGACTGTTGATGTGGAACGCACAGACTTTGATCTACTACAGTTGATTGAGGATATCACGGCGGTCTTGAGATTTCGTGCGGTTGAGAAAGGGCTTCGATTGCAATTCAGCATTGCCGATAGTGTGCCCCCCGTCATCAAAGGAGACAGAGGTAAAATAAGCCAGATATTGCTGAACTTGATTGGTAATGCTTTAAATTTCACTGATTGCGGCACTGTTTCTCTAATGATTGAAAGGGCCGAGCCGAATTTTCCCGATGATATGACACTGCTGTTCACGGTGGTTGATACCGGGGTTGGTATTGCTTCTGAAAAACAGAAAAACCTGTTTGGTGCCTTCTACCAGGCTGATTCCAAGCGTTCCCGAAGACAGGGAGGGACGGGCCTGGGACTTGCAATCTGTAAAAAACTTGTTGAAGCCATGGGTGGCAACATAAACGTAGAAAGCACTCTCAATAAAGGCAGTAGGTTTTCCTTCACAGCACATGTTTATGAAGGCAGCCCAGAGGCGCTAGTCAATTCCTATTCCTCATTTGCTAACTTGCCATCAGGGCAGAAATCGCTGAATGTTCTAGTGGTCGAGGACAATGAGGTTAACACTCTGGTGGTCGGTGGTTTTCTAGAGAAACTTGGCCATAACGCCACCCTGACTTCAAACGGTGAGGAAGCCGTTGATTTCGTAAAACGCAAATACTTTGATGTGGTGCTGATGGATGTTTCTTTGCCGGGCATTGATGGTGTCGAGGCAACCCGCCAGATCCGCGCAATCAATAATGATTACGCCAGTGCCCTTCCGGTCGTGGCTATGTCAGCCCATGTCTTTCAGAACGAGGTTATATCTGTTTTGGATAGTGGCATGGATGCCTTTATCGGCAAACCAATTTCACCGGAATATTTGGCCGATATATTGTCTCAGGTGTCAATGCATGGACGTGTCGGTCTGACCATATCGCATGATCTGGGTAAATCGGAAAAAACTGAGGGACATTTACTTGATACATCGATTTTACTGGATGATTTTCTTATCCTCGGTCCAGAGAAGAGTGCCCACATTGTCAATTTGTTTTTTAAATCATCGAAACAAAAAGTCGACCAACTGGAGCAGGCTGTGATGAACCAGGAGTGGAGCTCAATTGCTTTCCTGGCACATAATTTCAAAAGCAGCGCGATGAACTTGGGGCTTGTTGCATTGGAAGAACAGACACAACAGTTGGAAGACTTAGCCAGCACCAAAGATATCGCAAACACGGCAGCTAAATTCTCCGAACTTCAAGTTATATACGAAACTTCACAACAAGCGCTAATGGAGTACTGGGAGGGTTTGAACACGCCAGAGAAGGATCAGTATTCTTCTAACTCCGCTGTAAAGATGTAACCCTCTCCATGCGCCGTCTTGATGATTTCAGGTTTCTTCGGATTGATTTCAATTTTGTGACGTACTCGCCGTACCAACACATCAATGGTTCGGTCTGTGGGGTCCCAGGAGCGGTGCGTGATCTTGTTTAAAAGCCGGTCACGCGTCATCACCATGCCAGGATTTCCAACAAGTGCATCAAGCAGTTCAAACTCGGCGCGGGTCAAGTGCATTCGGTCATTCTTGTTATTGGAAAGCGCTCTGGTGCGGCTATCCAGGGTCCATCCGTTAAACCGTTTCATCGGCCAGTCAGGATTTTGATTTGCGCGTATGCGCCGGAGTAAAGATTTTACCCGAGCCAGCAGCTCTCGTGGATTAAACGGTTTGGTTACGTAATCGTCTGCGCCGATCTCCAGGCCCACGATACGATCAACTTCATCGGTGCGGGCGGTGACCAGAATGATGCCAACATTGGAGCGGCTTCGTATTTGGCGGGTCAGGTCTATTCCGTCTTCCCCAGGAAGATTGATATCCAGCAAGATCAGATCAGCGGGATCATTTTCAAGTGTGTCCGCCATTTTCTTCCCGTCTGAAACTTCCGTAACCCGGTAACCTGCCGCTTCAATATAACCGGCCAGCCTGGCGCTCGAAACTTCATCATCTTCCACGATTAGAACGTGACGCTCATCGTTCATCTTATATCTCCATGGTCATAATAATCGTATTATGAACAAAATTTAACAATTTAAAACAAATTTTTCACATACCGCGCGTTCGTCATTCACACACAGTTGTTAGAGTCCACAGGATTAGGGAGCGCACCATAGACAAAAATCACGGTGTAAAATTTATGGAGATGGGAATGTTTTGCACATTGAATGCTTATTGAATGAACAAAAACACGAAACATCAAATGGAAATTACGCCAACAGAATGGAGACCCATATGATGATTGCTCGTGATCATACGGCAATTACTGATGAGCCTCTAAACACAGGGAGATCAAAAGTGAATAAATTTATACATAAAGTGGTTACAGCGGCATTCGGAGTCTTTTTGATGACGGCTGCCAGTCAGGCAATGGCACAGGATTCAAGTAAGCCAATTGTTATTCCGACACATAACTGGTCAAGCCAGGTGGTGATGGCATATGTCATTGGCGGGATATTTGAAAGTATGGGAAACAATGTCGAATATGTGCCTGCTGATTCCCAAGCGGTATATGAATCCATCCGTAATGGTGATGTCACGATATCACACGAAGTATGGCAAGGAACCTTTGGCAAGTCATTTTACAATGCCATGGCAAAAGGTGGAGTCATTGATGCTGGAACACATGCTGCGGCAACCCTGGAAGAATTGGGTGTCCCACATTATGTCATAGAAAACAACCTGTGCCCGGGTCTGCCAAACTGGGAAGCATTGAAAAATTGTCCAGATGTCTTTGCCACAGCAGATTCTGGCGGCAAGGGTCGTGTTTTAGAAGGCCCACAAAGCTGGCATG
>JABJOR010000118.1 GCA_018664265.1 Rhodospirillales bacterium | reverse complement strand
GATCTAAAACCTCTTCAACAATCGCGCAGGCCTCGCCAGCATTTCCCAGTAACGCTTCCGGGCCAACCAACACACCAGCAAACATAAGCTCAGATGCTCGATTGCCATCCTGCGTTGGATAGGACTGCATTTCTACATCGTCCGCATTTGGAACCAAAAATAAAGATAAACCATGCTTCTCATGCTGGTTACCGGACGTGCGTGCCAGAACAATGAAATAATCAGCAGTATCTGCATGTAATACTGTTGATTTTTCTCCGGTAATCATGAATCCGTTATTATTGGTGATCGCCATGGTGCTAACGTTGGATATGGAAAACCCAGCCCCACGTTCTGCATAGGCAAAAGCGAGCTTCTTTTCTCCACCAACAACAGATTCCAAAACCTCTTTCTGCATATCGGAGTTTGCCAGACGATCCAGTATGCTGGCCCCGAGCAAAATCGAAGGAACATAAGGGGACGGAAGCAATGATTTCCCCATTTGTTCCATTACCAGCATGGTTTCAACACCACCTCCACCAAGACCGCCAGAGTCTTCTGATACAGGTAATGCAAGCACACCAAGTTCAGCCAATGTGTGCCAGTGATCATCACTATAACCCGGATAATGATCTATGATGGCCTGGCGCTTCTCAAACGGAAGCGCGTCACGGACAAAACGATCGACGGTATCACGAAGCAGCGTTTGTTCTTCAGTAAACGTAAATTCCATAATTCAGTAACCTTACAATCAGAGACCAAGCACGGCTTTGGCAATAATGCCCTTCTGGATTTCGTTGGACCCGGAATAGATCGAAGTCTTGCGGAAATTGAAATATGCCCGTGTCATGTGAGCAGCTCCGCCATACATATCAGCAGGCATTCTAGCAGCTGCTGTGTCATATTTGTCAGAAGAAAGCGCAATGCAAGCTTCATAGCCAAGGGCTTCAACCATCAACTCATAAATACGTTGCTGTATTTCAGTCCCCCTGACTTTCAACATGGATGCTTCTGCGCCCAAAGCATCTGCTCCACCGGGCTGGAATAAAAACCGTTGCTCGGTGATCCCCAACGCTCGCAACTCGATTTCAGCTTCTGCAATTTTGGCTGAAAACGCGGTATCGGATATCAAAGGCTGTCCGTCAACTGCAATATTTTTAGCCATTTTCTTAAGTCGAGACAGACTGGCCATAGAGCGTGAGACCTCTGCTGTACCAAAGCGTTCAAGCCCCAGCATATATTTTGCAACACCCCAGCCTTTATCGTGTTCACCAAGGCAGTTTTCGACAGGAACTCTGACGTTATCAAAAAACACCTGATTTACTTCGTGGATGCCTTCATAGGTGATGATTGGCGTCATGGTGACACCGGCAGATTTCAAATCAAACAGTAATACCGTAATGCCATGTTGTTTCTTACCTGTGTTGTCGGTTCTGAAAAGTCCGAACATCCAGTCAGAGAAATGTCCGTCAGTGGTCCAAGTCTTGGTCCCATTGAGGACGTATTCATCACCGTCCAGTTCCGCCTTGCATTGTAACGAGGCCAAGTCCGACCCTGAATTGGGTTCTGAAAATCCCTGACACCAAAGAATATCGCCATTTGCAATGGACGGCAGGAAGCGTTGTTTTTGGTCTTCTGTGCCATATTCAATAATCGTCGGCCCAAGCATCCCTACACCGAATGTCAATGGACGGGGCGCGTTATTCAAGGCAATCTCGCGCTCAAACACATAGGATTTTGCATCTGACCAATCTTGACCGCCATATTCGCTCGGCCAGTGATGACATGCCCAACCTTTTTTATTGAGCTTCTTGTGCCAGAATTGCTGATCCTCGCGTGGCAGGTCCATTCGTTCTGCAGCAACCTTGCTGGCTATGCTGTCAGGTAGATTTTCTCGTATAAAAGTCGAGACTTCTGCGCGGAAGGATTCTACGTCAGCATCAAACTTTAATTCCATATATCACCTCAAGGAAGCTCAACAGTTTAATTAAATTCAATGCATTTTATAGTGTTATAAATCTATCTTTGAAATGTTCAAAATGGGATAGCTGATTGAAAGAACCTTAATCTGCAGAAACACGGATCATCTTGTCTGATAGATAGCGTGTTGTAAGAGGAAGGGTTTCTTTCCTCCAATTCTTATCCAAACCCGAGACAAATGAAGACAGCACAGTATCTCCATCCAATAGCATTGTCTGCGGAGACGTATAACATAAAGACAGAAGCGGAAGATCAAGGTTGTTTCCACGTTGAATTTCTTCAAAAGCGCGAGACTTGCCGCTTTCTCGACTCGCCAGTTTTTCCAACTCGTTAATATCATTTGAAAATATTTCGGGATCATGTCCAAAAATTTCCAGCAATAATCTGTTATCATCGTGAATTGGAGCAATATACGCGTCTGAAGGCTCACAAATTGCTTCCCAATTATTTTTAGCTTCCAAGTTTTCCTGTTTGATAAGCTTTGCAGCTTCTTTCCACTCTTCCATCGTCATTTCGCCGTCATCATCGTCATCATAATGATCGTCTTCGGCCATTTTTTCAAAGAACTTGCGAATGGCCCCTTTCGGTTTTGAAGACTTATTTTCCGGCTTGGGTGGATAGTCCGTTTTGGTCGTGGATTCAAGCCATGCAATCTGCCAGCGTTCCCATAAAATAACCCGGTCAGATCGATCGGCCAGGACTGTTTCCAGATACTCCTGCCATTTATCTTTCGGCAAAACTGACATGCGATTTATCATTACATAACAACCACTTACAAGTTGTGGTAGAATTTTATGGCTTATGACATCTCCGAAATGTTCGGCAAATTCTGCGGATAATATGAAGGGAATACCATCTGGAAATTTTGAGCGATTGATGGATTTACCACGCAAAACTGCCATGCGTTCAAGGATTGACTGGCTTATGGCTTGAATGAAGAAAGCCTCTGCTGTCCCCAGTTTATAGCCACCAAGTGTTTTCTCCTCTTCCTCAACTTCACCAGCTTCCGTATCCTCAGTGACCTCAATCGGTTTTTCGGGCTCCTGAGCGGAAGCATTTTCGGGCGCATCAGATGTTAATTTCCAGGATGTTTCGTCTTCCTGATTATCTGTATTATCTGTTTTAGGCTTCTGTGGCTTGCTTTCAACGATTTCAAGCTCTTTGGTGCGGACAGCCTTATTGTCATTATCGCGTTCAAAAGCTTTTTGTGCCATATGAGCACGTTTTTGCCGATCCTGTTTGATGCTTCCAAGCACCTGGGCAATTTTTGTTTTTGCTGCAGCCAGAGCAACGGCGTCAGATTTACTGGCTTTTGATGTGTGATCAACAATATCATTGACCACTGTCGCAAACGCATGACGACGTTCTTCATCGCCATCCCGATTAAACAGCGTTTCAACAATAATGTGTGAACAACGATGTAAAGACTTTGTTGATTTGGCCTGGTTTATGACCGTAATCAGACCCGTTTCAGGATGTTCAAAGACTTTATCCCAATCAACAGACACAAATTTTTTCTTAGGGGGTGTGGAAGTGTTCATACTACCCTTCGTAACAACATTATCATCTTGCACATTTATTTTCACAACTTGAGCCACTTTTATCATTTCCAGTCAAACCGTTAAATTTTTTCGCTAAAACGCGATTAAATTCAATTAATCTTGATATATTAAGTACTTACGCCGTAAAAAACTAATGAACCAAAAGAATCTCGCATCATAATAAGCTGTAGTGGTTCAGACTTGATCTGACAGTTACCAGATTT